>CAYLVF010000284.1:0-4018 GCA_964387045.1 uncultured Melioribacter sp.
TAAAATTGAAAGTATCGCGTTTCACAATAAAGATTTTTCATGGTATGAACCTGATAAAGTGCTGCAAGAAAACCTAACAATATATAATAGATGGAAGAATAATTTCGGCGGTGTTAATGCACTTTTGATTCTAAATCTTTATGCAGGCAAATATGGCATTGAAGTAACAAACAATGAGTATTTGGAGAGACTTAAAAGCTTTTTACAATTCTGCTATAAACACGGTGTAACAAGCTTTATGTTAAACGCCGATGATTCGCCGCCATTTAAATTCGGGGAAGGATATCATCTTACATCAGAAAAAGATAAGGAAAAGTTCTCAACTTTAGCGGAAGCACATTGCTGGCTCATGAACAATATAGATGATTGGGCTAAGCAGAATAAATATGAGATGAATTTATTGTATTGTCCGTCGTTCTATACTTACGAGGAAATGCATTATGGTGATATGCAATTATTTAAAGGAACACCCTGGGAAGACGCTGCTTTCGGTCCTCTAAAAAGAGATCTTAAAATTATTGGAGAAAAAATGAATCCGGATATTGAGATAATGTGGACAGGACCTTACGTATGTACAAGAACTTTAACCGATGAAGATTTGGACGAATGGACAAACAATTTACAAGGTAGAAAACCATTTCTTTTTGATAATTCAATTTTTTCAGATTTGGAATTTACAGCGCGTACAATGTTTACTCCTTATGGTAATGAGTTTCCCAAAAATTTTTCTCAAAAAACCGGCGGCAACGGTATGTTTATAAACGGTAACGCAGTGGGTGAATCAAGCCGGGCAGCTACGATGACAGCTAATGCATATCTCTGGGAGGAAGGTAAGTATAATAAGGAGGAATCGATAATAAAGTCGATGCAAAAGTTATATCATAGCTCAAATATTAACTTGCTTCTAAAGTACAAGGAAGTTGAACTTGATTTAACAAAAAGAACTAGACAAAGAGAATTATGGTTTGCATCCGATGAACTGTGGCAGTCTATTAGAAATACAAGATTTATAACCGAAAAGAATCCGTTTTATTATCATCAGAATTATGGAAGATTAAAAGCGTTGCGGCTGCAAATTAAACATTCGGCCCCTGAACCGGAAGGTTTTGATGAATTCAAAAACAAATGTATTGAGCTTGATAAACAGAGAAGAGATTTGCTAAATGAGATAGAGGCAAGAGGATTTATAAAATTAAGTTATTCTCTTCAATCCGAAATGACACCATTACCAAACTTTAATAAAGATTGATAAAATGAAAACAAAACTAATATTATTTATAGCTGTGATGGTAATGATTTTTACCATGGATAGTCCCGGACAAACCATTATAAATAATAATAATATCCTGTCCGTTCAACCTGAACCGAAGCAGATTGTTAATTTTAATAAGTCTATCATTTTATCGGTTCCAGCAGAGATAGTAATATCCACAGAAAATGACCAAGAACAAAAAGCATATAATTATCTAGTCCACTTGTTCGATGAAAAATTTAATGAGAAAGTTAATTTCAGAAGTGAAGAGAACGAAATTCAACCTCACTTCAAAATTTCTTTAAGTAAAATTATTGATATAGATGAAATTCCGAATGACCAATACTATAGAATAAGAGTCAATCTTGAAAAACATGAAGTTATAATAGAGTATGTTAGTCAAACCGGACTGCTTTACGGATTAGTGACCCTTTCTAAATATTTCGAAGAAACAGAAAATGAAATTCACATCAAACTATTCGAAGTAATTGATTACCCGGATTACACTAGAAGAATCATGTTTGCATCTCCGGGTAAGGAAGAGATTAATTCTATACTTGATTTTGCTATTAAAAATAAAATTGAGACAATTGCTATCCCGCATAGACAATATCCATGGCACAAGATTGATGATGATTATAGAGAACTTTTTGAAATGATCGGTAAGTGGAAAGATAAATACGGCGCTCCCAGCATTATGCAGATGCATAATATATATGACGAAAAACATATTGAGATTTCAAACGGGGATGATATTGAAAAATTAATAGAAGTAATTGAACTAGGTGTGATTAACGGTGCCGATAAACTTATGATTCTTGCCGATGATACACCACCTTTTAAATTCGGAGAAGGTTACATTTTGACATCTGAAAATGATAAACAAAAATTTAAACACATGGCTGACGCCCACTGTTATCTTTTGTCAGAGCTAAAACAGTGGTTTAATGATTCTGCTTTAGAAAGTGAATTATATTATTGTCCTCCTTTCTATACTTATGAAGATATGCATTATGGAGAAATGGAATTGTACAAAAATACTCCATGGGAAGCTGATGCATATGAACCATTATACCGCGATTTAAATTACCTTGGATTGAATATACCGGATAGTGTTTTTATTGTTTGGACTGGACCTTATGTCAGAAGCAGAAATATTACTGTGGAAGATATTAACGATTGGACGTATAATTTAAAAGGAATAGTCCCATTTTTAGCTGACAACACATTATACAGCCATAACCCATTTATTGCTACGCCAATGTTCACAGCTTGGGATAACAATTTACCGGATGATTTTAATTTGAGAACAGCCGGAAACGGAATGGTCATTAACGGTAATGTTGATTCAGAAGATTCAAAGGCTTCTTTTATTACTGTCAATGATTATATGTGGAATTCGAAAGCATATTTACCGGAAGTATCTCTTAATAGGGCAATGCATACTTTATATGGTAAAGATATTACCGAACTATTACTTGATCTTAAAGAAGTCGAATTAAATTTACGCAAAACTATTGGTGAAAGAGAACTCTGGTTTGAAAGTGATAATTTGTGGAGTATAATTCGTAAAATAAGATTCATTCATACAAAAAATCCTTTCTATTACCATTATAATTACACACGCATGAAAGCTTTGCGATTACAATTAAAAAACTCAGTACCCGAGCCGACTGATAAAAAATTATTTGTTGAAAAATGTTTGACTCTCGAAAAAGAGAGACATGAAATTTTGGAGAAAATTTCTATTGAACAGCCTGAAGTTGCCATCAAGCTAAAAGAATTGTTGTTAGAATTACCGGACTTTGATTTGATCGATTAATTTTTGTTGCGAAGTTTACAGTATTGAAAATAAATATCAAATGTTGATAAAGAAATGAAAAAAATTAAATGGGGAATTATTGGTTGTGGTGATGTAACCGAGGTCAAAAGCGGTCCTGCTTTTAACTTAGTCGAGGATTCCGAATTAGTTGCAGTAATGCGGAGAAATTCTTCCAAAGCTGAAGATTATGCGAAAAGACACAATGTTCCTAAATGGTATAGTGATGCAGAGAAACTGGTTAATGATAAAGACGTGAATGCAATTTATATTGCCACACCTCCTTCTTCCCATGCCGAGTATACGATTAAAGCAGCCGAATCCGGCAAACCGGTTTATGTGGAAAAACCAATGGCTGCAAATTATTATGATTGTGCTAAAATGGTTGAGGTCTGTAAACGAAATAATGTACCTCTGTTTGTTGCTTATTATAGAAGAGAATTACCTTACTTCAAAAAGATACTTGATCTAATTTCTTCAGATGCAATTGGGGATATTCGTTTAGTAAATATTAAGTTGTTTACTTCCATTAAAGTGGAAGATTCAAAAAAGGAAAGTTTACCATGGCGTGTAATACCAGAAATATCCGGCGGTGGATATTTTTATGATCTGGCTTCTCACCAGTTTGATTATTTAGATTATCTCTTTGGCTCGATAAAATTTGTAAAAGGCTTATCGGGTAACCAAGCTAATCTTTATCCCGCGGAAGATTACGTCACAGCAGTTTATGAATTTGAATCCGGGGTTGCCGGTACCGGAAGCTGGTGCTTTACTACAGCTCCATTTAATAATTATGAACGTACAGAAATTATCGGCTCAAAAGGTCGAATTGAATTTTCCTTCTTTAGTCAGCAATCAATCACTCTTGAGAATCAAAATGGTATTAGACATATTAATGAAGAATTTCCTAAACATATTCAGCTTCCGCTTATAACAACCGTTGTTGA
>CAYLVF010000285.1:0-4011 GCA_964387045.1 uncultured Melioribacter sp.
CAATCTATGAGGGGTGTATCAATTATTACGATCGAATTCAAATACGGAACTGATATGAATCAAGCGGAAATTGATATTAGAAAAAATATTGATCTCATTCGTGATTTTCTTCCTCAAGATGCTTCGGAACCGTTAGTATTCGTATTTGATCCTTCCATGAGTCCGATTCTATTCCTCAATTTGAGTTCCCAATATTTAGGACCGGCAGAGTTAAGAAGATTAGCCGAAGATAAAATCGAACCTTTAGTTGAACGTGTTGAAGGTGTTGCTTCTGTTCAAACTATGGGAGGTTTACAAAGACAAATTAATGTTCGTCTCAATCCTACTCTGCTTGCCTCGTATAACCTTTCTCCGAATGATGTTGCGACGGCAATTCAAATAGGAAGCGGATTGATTCCTGCTGGCTCAATTGAAACAGTGGATAAATCTTATAACTTAAGAGTATTCAGTGAATATAGAACTTTAACACAGATTGAGAATACAATTGTTACGTTGAAAGGAGATGTTCCGGTTTACGTAAAAGATGTTGCTGAAGTTGAAGACGGGTATAAAGAATCGACTACCGAAGTTCGTGCAGATTTCGGCGAAGGCGTACTAATTCAAATTTTAAAACAATCCGATGCTAATACGGTTCTAACAAGCAGAAAAATTAAAGAAGCCTTACCCGAAATTGAAGCGCATTTACCTCAGGGTACTAAATTTAACGTCATCTGGGATCAGGCAGAGTTTATAACTAGATCAATTGATAATTTACGCAATACTGCAGTTATTGCATTCATACTCGCTTTTTTTGTCATTTATATTTTCTTAAGAAACTGGCGTGGTAGTATAATCATGGGTATTTCAATCCCGGTTTCAGTAATTGCAACATTTGCCGTTTTGTTTGCTTCAAATCTTACATTAAATATTATTTCAATGGCGGGATTGGCTCTTGCCGTAGGTATGCTTGTCGATAATTCAATTGTAGTTCTTGAGAATATTTATCGTCATAGAGAATTAGGTGCTTCAAAATCTGATGCAGCACTGATTGGTTCAACTGAAGTTGGAATGGCAATTACTGCTTCTACCCTCACAACAATAAGTGTTTTTCTACCGGTACTTTTTGTACCTAATATTACGGGACAACTTTTTAAAGATATGGTACTGACAATTACGTTTAGTCTCGTTGTCTCTTTACTTGTTGCTTTAACGTTAGTACCAATGATGTCTGCTAATATTTTAAAAACTAACGAAGAAGATAGAAAACTAAGATTCCGGAAATTCAAAGATAGGTTAGAGAAAATATTTATCGGCTTGCAAAAAAACTATATAAAGAATTTAAAGACAGCATTGAATTATAAAAAGACCGTACTAGCATTTGTAACCGGAATGCTGGTTTTGTCAATTGTTCTTGCGAGCATTTCAGGTGGTGAATTCTTAACTAAAACCGATCAAGGAATTTTAAATTTAGTAATTGAATCTCCTTCCGGAGATCCGATTGAACGCACTAGGGTTTATGCTTATCAAATTGAAGACATTGTAAGTGAAGTTTTGGAACCGGATGAAATCAATTCGATAACGCTTTTCTTCGGTGCCAGAGAAGGAATTGGTGCATGGGGAACAACAGCAAGTACTATTGAAGCATTTATCCGTCTGTCACCTAAAGAAGAGCGTACAAGATCTCAATTCGAAATTCAAGATAAACTGAGAGAAAGACTAGATAATATCCCGGGTATTACTTATATCTTTCAAGAAGGAGGAGCTTTTACAACCGAAAAAGATATTGAAGTAAAAGTGTTGGGCTTCGATATTGACGGCGCTAAATCAATTGCTAATCAAATTAAAGAAAAGATGGAAAACGTTGACGGGCTTGTCGATATCTCGCTTAATATAAAAGAAACAACTCCTGAACTGCAGATTAATTTGAATAAAGATGTAATTAATGATTATAAGCTATCTACACTTCAGGTGGCAAGTAATATTTCAACGGCTATTCAAGGGACAGTTGTATCACGTTACCGCGAAAAAGGAGATGAATTTGATATTCGTGTTCAATTTGATAAATCGTACAGAAATCAAAAAGAATCTCTCGAAAGAATTCAAATAGCAATACCAACCGGACAAATGGTAAGTTTAAAAGAGATTGCGGAGATTCAAGAAGAAGAATCAACTCCGACAATTTTTAGAGAGAATCAAAATAGATATGTCTCTGTCGGCTGCGGCTTATCCGGCATTGATCTTTCGGCTGCGGTAAATGAAGTAAATAAAATTATTGCTGATACTCCTATTCCATCTGATTATCAAGTAATTATTGGCGGAACAGCAGAAGATCAGCAGGAAGCATTTTTCTACCTGATGCTTGCATTCCTTGCCGCCGTGCTGCTTGTTTATATGATTATGGCATCGCAATTCGAATCCTTTGTTGATCCGTTAATAATTATGTTTACCGTTCCGCTATCTGTTATTGGAGTATTTATTTTCCTTTTTATTACCGGGACTAAAATTTCGGTTATGGCTCTTGTTGGATTAGTAATGCTGGTTGGTATAGCAGTTAATAACGGCATTGTTCTTGTCGACTATATAAATCAATTAAAAAGAAAAGGAATGGAATTATATGATGCCGTAATAAAAGGTTGTGAAGCCCGAATGCGTCCTGTTTTAATGACTGCTTTTACTACGATATTAGGCATGGTTCCCTTAGCAGTTGAATTTGGTACGGGCTCCGAAACCTGGTCACCTCTTGCACGTGCTGTTATTGGTGGGTTAATGGCTACGACATTATTAACATTAATAGTTATTCCAATTCTTTACATAATTTTTGAAAGAGGCGGAGAAAGAATTAAAAAATATTTTAAGCGCAGATTAGTGAGTGATAATGTATAAAGAAATATAGGGGCAAATCATGTTGATTCATCCCAAATTTGAGTTGCCCCGATTAACTTTCTCTTATAAAATTCTTATCGTAACAATATCATCTTTTTTGTAGAAATATTTTTACCGCCTACATCAATTCTATAAAAATACATTCCACTAGATAAATTACTTGCATCAAATTCTACAACATGATTCCCGGATTGTAATTCTCTGTTTACAAGTATTGCAACTTCTCTTCCAAGAATATCATATACAATCAGTTTTGTTTGTAGTGGACGAAAATTTTCGTCCACTACACTTGGGATTGTAAATTTTATTGTTGTAGTTGGATTAAACGGATTTGGATAATTTTGTTCCAACGCAAATGCGTGAATCACTTCGTCATCAACAGAAGTAATGTTTGTTAAATCAACTGTAACTACTTTTGAGTAAGCGAAAGTACCATCGTTGTCGATTTGTTTGAGCCGGTAATCAATGCGATTAAGATTAGGATTAAGAGTAAGATTAAGAGGATCGGTGAATGAATAACTCTTTGGTGAATTGGTTGTGCCGTGACCTTGAACAAAACCTAACTTATCCCACTCCGCAATCGACGAGGATCGTCGCTCTACATCAAAGCCGAAATTGTTTACTTCTGTCGCTGTCTCCCATTCAAGTAAAACTCCATCTTCGGTGGCATTACCTTCAAAATATATTAGCTCAACTGGTAACGGTGTGCCCCCCGGGTTTTGCCATGATAAATAGGGATAGCCGCTATTAAAACCTTCATCCATAAACCAGACACTGCTGTTCCAACCGGCATTAAGAAAAGTTGTATTAGTTTTCATTTCCGCAGTAGTTTTTGCAGTTGCACCCGTTCCCGAAGTTTGACCTGATGCTTCACGATCAAAGAAATTTGCAGAATAAGTTGAAACTGAAGATCCGCCTAAAAATCCCTTTGTTGTACCAAAACTTACACTCCCTTTGCTATAGCAATAGCTGATTGTACCTGCCTGAAGATAACCGCCAAATCCGCCGTAACTTTCACTGCTGCCACTTGTCCTTGAAACGTTACCCAAACTATAACAATTGCTTATAATATCACCGCTGTTCCACATATACCCTACAAAACCACCTGCACTTCCACCGGTTGAGCTTACATTACCGGTTGCATAAGTT
>CAYLVF010000286.1:0-4007 GCA_964387045.1 uncultured Melioribacter sp.
GGACGAGCCGCTCGTCTGACGCATCGATCAAACGCATCCAACCGCACGCGCGCCTCCTCAGTCAATTTACCCGCGCCGCTGTGGAACAGATAGGCATAAGCCTGCTGCGCCCCCCGTCCCACGCGCCCCCGCAATTGATAAAGCTGCGCCATGGGCTGCATCATTCCTTATATTCTTTATTACATCTATTTTCGGTAATAGTGTGTTGTATAGAAAATCTTTTTTATCAGACAAATAATTAGAAATATAACCCATAACGTTTTCTTCATAAAGAATATCTTTATATGAAGATAGCATTACAATATTAAATCTACCTTCTTTAAATAGCTCTCTAGAAAAGGTTAATATATTTACTGAGTTTTGTGAAATCCATGCCTCAATTTTTTTCAACAACTTGTCACGGAGTTCATTCTCAAGAATTCCAAAGTATTCGCTTATTAAGGGTGTATAATTTTTCGAGTCGATATCAGCATAAAATGCTTCTGTAAAATGAATGGTTTTCATTTTTTCTTTTGAAGTATTAGTCAATAAATTAATGAAAGGTAGTTGTTGAATAGACTCTTCATTATAAGTGGTTTGCAATATGTCCTTGAAGCTAAGATTTTCAAGCGCTCCTAATTTTGATTTTACTTCTTCTTTTTCCAAAAATTCTTTATGCAGCGCTTGTATAAAATCATTAACAGAATTAAAATCGCTAAACTTATCTAATCTATAACCATGAAACTTTGTTTTTAATTCCATTGCCTTTCCAATATACCTGGTTGCATCAGAAAATTTATTTTGTTTTGCATAACAAAATGCAATATTATAATAACACTCAGCATAATAGCTATTGTAGTCTGTCAAGACTGACAAAAACCAAGGTTTCGTTTTATACTTTTTATATTTATCCAAAATTTTTAATGCTTTCAAAGAATATGCAATCGACAGTTCATGATCGCTTGCATCTTTATATATATCAGATAATCCGATATAGCCAGAATGATAATTAGGATTAATTTTAATTGTCTGATTAAAAAAATATATAGCACTTTCTTTTTCAAAATTCTCTAAAAGAATATTTCCTAGAAGTGCATAATAAACTTCAAATTTCGACAATGGTTTATAAATTGCTGATATTAAAAGATTAGCAATCGGGTAGAGATAATGGAATCTATATGAGTTTGTTAATATCTTATCAGATTGATATAATGATAAAGCTCGATCAACATCAACCAAAAGATCAACTTCAAATGAATTTAGTAGTCTAAAATATTCATAATTGAGATGCTGGATTAAGTTATCTTGTCGATCATTGACTCTAAATATGTCCTTGATCCATAAACCGAACACTATTTTCGAATAGATCGTATGATTTATTTGAACCAGAAAAGTCTGTTCGGTATTTTCATTAACTTTCTTTAAGTAAGTAGGTATGTCTTCGTTGCTAGGAGTAAACTTATATTGAAAACTTGAAAAATGTTGATTTATTGTTTGAAAGTCAGAAGAAAATTGCCCATCCTGATACTCTAAATCATTTTTAATATTTTGCAGATATTTTGATAAGTCTTGTTGCAGTTTAATTTTATCTTTTTCAAGAAGTAGGGTGAGTAATTTGACTTGGCTATATGCAAGATATTTTTGATTAAGTTTACTTAAAAGAGAGTCCATAATTCTCCGAAAAAAAAAATTTTAATAATTCAAAATACATGAATTAGGAGTCAATGAGAAGACTAATAAGTTAGAATGGATTACTTGAATTTGTAATTTGTGTTAAAAATCATATCAAAACCTCATATCATTTTTTATCGCAAATTCTACAATTTTTACGTCAAAAGTATATTTCAATTTGTTTTTCTGCTTATTGCATTCCGAAATTTATCTTTCATTTGCTGACAATGTTTTCTTTGTGTTGATATTTGAAATCTTCTTTTCTTTAATCGCTGCGAACTATCAATTAAGTAATTAGTTTCTTTTAACTCCCAAAAGCACCGGTTATATAGATAATCAAATACTTGAGCGATTTCAGAAAGTTCATCATCAGAAAAAAGCCGCCGCAGCTTCCGATTTGTTTCGGCTGCTGCAGCGGACTTATCATATTTGAATAGAGAAAACTGTATTAAGCAGCTTCCTCAATGTTGTACGCTTCTATGAACTCAACCGGATTTTCCGGTAGGTTGTCTTTTAGAGCTTGGAACAAAAGCTCTAAAAATTCTTTGAGAAATAAAAGTTGTGCAGCAGACATTTTTTCAATTTCTGTTTTGGAAGTTGTCCCAAATACTTTCTTTATTATAACTGCTTTGAGTTGCTTATCCGCCTTACTTCTTGCATCTCCTAAACCATTTTCATCGAAGACAGCTTCTATTTTTTCGAGAGCAATTTTTTGCTCTGTCTTTCTGGTCCAATAATCAAAATCATCTCCCGGAGTCAAATTATCGTGTGTAGATTCTTCGGCAACATCTCCAACAGGTAAGCCTTGAATAAAACGAATAACCGGACGGAAGTGTTTGTATTTAGGCATCGAAAAAACTTTTGCATTAATTGTATCGCTTCTATCTTTAAGGATATAGGCTACATTTGTTTGAACAGGTTTTCCGTCTTTGCTTAATTCCTTCTCTAATTGCATCCAAACATTAACATCAGTTTCGTATGGAGTCTCACCGGCTATTTTCATTTTGACGCCGGATTTCACAAAGCTGCCTTTTTCTGTAATGTTCCCGGCTTCATCTTTCTGATCTTCTTCCTTTTCGTATTCAAACCCACCGCGACCAGTGAAAACAATATTTCCTTCAGCTTCGACAAAAACATCTGAGAACTCCTCTTGCCAGGCAGGTAAAAGTTTCCCCCAATCCATCAGCGACATAAAAGATTTTCTGTTTTTCGCTTTGTAGTCTTTAACGAACTGGTAATAAATTTTTGTAAGTGAATCAATAAAAAGAAAATCAATTTCCTTAGAGTCAAGAAATCCAAAAGCTTGTTTAACATCCGACAAGCTGCGAGTATCTTTAACGATTGCTTTGATCCCGGCTTTTTCAAAAATCGGGATTAAGAACCGGCTTCCTTTCTCGTTGTCGAGGATTAAAACCGGCTTGCTGCATTTCAAATCTTTATAAGCACCTATAACAAATTCCGTAGCAGTACGAGTTTTCCCCGCACCTTGAAAGCCTCCGAAGCTGGCTTTAATAAAGTGATTCTTACTAACTAAGTTGGTTGCGAAATTTTCTAATTTCATTTTACACCTTCCTTTTTTTGTTGTTAATATTTGTAAATAAAATCTCCGTCTCTATCAATAGAAACAAGAGACTCATTATTGATTACTTCTAGTAAATAATCTCTAATATCATTGTAGAACCTTGAGGGAATAATTTCGAGCAAATCTTTTATATCGAGCGAGTTTAAATAAGAGTACAGCTTTTCGGCTTTCGCCGTTGCTCTTTGTTCCTCTAGTGATTGAATCATACTCATAATAAAAACCTCCTCCGGCTCCGGTGGTAAACCGGAACCGGTTTATTATTTTTAACGATGTTCGATTAAAAAGCTAGGTTCTAAATCTTCCGCATTTTCTGCTTCTGCATTAAAGAAAGTTTCTTTTTCCCAAGTATTAACGGGGTCTTGCTCTGCGGATTCTTCAAAGTCTTTGATTAAATAATTAACTGCGTTTTTTGCTTGTGTACTTGCCGAAAGGAAAAGTGATTCATCGTTATTAAGAGAATTCAACCATCCTTGAATATAACCGGCGGAATTATCGAGAGTATTATTAATACCGAAATAAGAGCAAAGATAAGCCGAGCCAATTTCAGCGATAAGTTCCTCTTTGGAATAATTGTCTGAGTTATAGTCTGCAGACTCGAAGCGGTTTAATCTGCATTGAAATCCGGTCCAATGTATTAGCTCATGAAATAAAGTCGAGTAATACTCATCTGAGGATTCAAAGTCAGTGATTGCGGGAATAGAAATAAAATCTTTGGTAAGATTAAAAACTGCTTTGCCTTGAATATTGTTTTTAATAACTGCCGGAACAGTAGCTA
>CAYLVF010000287.1:0-3997 GCA_964387045.1 uncultured Melioribacter sp.
TGTCGTCATCAACAAGCATCCAACGGCGATCATTCTTCAATCCGCGGTCTGTTACTTCAGCGGTATCAAGTGAAATTCCGCCAAGAGACTTAATTGGATAGATATATATTTCGCTTAGTATGTAATTATTCAACTGCCTACTTCTTTGATGAGATTATTAATTTTATTTACAGTCGGCTTGTCTGCACGAAAAGTTATATAAACCAAATCATCGTTATATTTAACATCGATAACATCCGCCATTGTATGAATTTGCGAGATAATTTTTGAATTGTAATTTTTTACTTCAACTTTATACTCAACAAAATTTTCCTGGTAAATATTCAACAGCAATTCTTTAAGCTTTCCGATATTAATTCCTTTTTCGGCAGAAATTAAAATTGAATTTTCATAATTGTTAAGAACATAATCAAATTTACTTTTATCGGTTATAAGATCTACTTTATTGAAAATTTTTATCTGTGTTTTTTTATCAGCACTGAGTTCTTTCAGTGTTGCATCAACAACTTCGATGTGGTCTTCAAAAGAAGGATGTGCGGCATCAATAACATGTAGGATTAAATCCGCATCACGTACTACATTCAATGTGGACTTAAAAGAGGCAACAAGGTGATGCGGAAGTTTACGAATAAATCCAACCGTATCGCTGATTAATATTTTTTTATCTTGTTCAATTTCAAATGAGCGAGTTGTTGAATCAAGCGTGGCAAAGAGTTTGTTTTCGGCAAGCACCCCGGCACCGGTTAGAAAATTTATAAGAGTTGATTTACCTGCATTTGTATATCCGACCATTGACGCTTTTAAAAAATCTTTACGACCGCTGCTTTTTGTTTTCTGCTGTTGTTCAATTTTTTCGAGTTTGTCTTTTAACTTTGCAATTCTATCACGGATGATTCTTCTATCGGTTTCAATTTGTGTTTCACCGGGACCTTTTGTCCCGATACCGCCGTATTGTTTGGAAAGGTGTGTCCATGCTCTTGTCAACCGAGGCAAAGTATATTGAAGCTGTGCAAGTTCAACCTGCACTTTTGCTTCTCTAGTTCTAGCGTGTGATGCAAAAATATCAAGTATCAACCCGCTTCTATCGATTATCTTTTTATTAAAAAGTTTCTCCAGATTTCTGACTTGTGTCGGGTTAAGATCATCATCAAAAATTATTAGATTGATATTGTTCAACTCAGCAAGTTCGGCAACTTCTTCCGCTTTACCTTTACCTATATAAAAAGCGGAATCCGGTTTGCTTTTATCCTGCATAATTTTAAAAACAGTATTTGCCCCGGCAGTATCTGCAAGCATCTCAAGTTCGTCAAGATGTTCTTGAACTTTATCTTTATTTACTTCTCGCGTTGCAAGTCCAATAAGTATTGCATTTTCTCTTTCTACTTTCGGAATTTCAATCATACTTTGCTTTTTATCTCCGTAAAATCTTTCTTAGAATTTTTTGAAACATACATTTCCAGCAGTGCAATAAACAGAGCTGCAATTAGAAAATATTTCCATAGCTCGGTTCCGAAGCGCGCCTGCTTGATTGATTCTTTATAATTATTGTTTGGATCAATAAAAGTATATTTATCACTCGAAATAATTTCAGCAAAATATTTTTCAATATCATCTTTATTTAAATATTGGGTTACGGTTTCAGACGGATCAAAATTAACAACTGCATAATCAATTAACTCGTTACCGGAATAAAATTTATAAGTCCCTAATTGATCCGTTTTATTGTAAGTGAAATAATTGTGATTATCAAGTTCTTCAATATTTATAAACTCCTCACTGTTATCCGGTTTCACAATTTTTAACTGAGGTAGTTTTAAGTCAACCGTTCTTATATCAATTGATTCGCCTGCAATAATATTTCTGCCGCTTTGTTTTTGTATTGATTGATAAAGTACTGATTTATTTATCAAAGGCGCAAAAAGTGATTTGACCGGGAAATTATTCCAACTTAAAACCGGGGCTGAATTGAAAATGAGCATTCTTCCGTTCCCCTTTAATAACTCACTGAAGAAAAGAGAATTATCGCTTAAACTTATTATCGGTCTTAGATTTTGCTGCGGCATTATTTTGAAATAAGCATAAACTTCCGGTGATTCAACTTTTGTATCTTTTTTTTCATCAAACAGATTTTCAAATATAGGATGCTCATATTCAACTTCATTAAAATAAGAAATAGATTCCGTTGAATTTGGTTCTCCGATCAAAGATATGTTTGTTCTGAAACCTAAGCCGGCTAACAAAGATTGAAAATCATTTGTTTCACTTTGTGTGCCGGAAAATAGTATTACTCTTCCGCCTTGTTCAATATAATTATTTAGTTCTGATGTACTGCTGATATTTTTTGAACCGATAATAATTATTACATCATAATTATTATTGAGATTGTAACTCAGCTCGGAAGTATTAATTTCTTTAATGTTGGTTACAGTCTGTTCCGATGCAGAAGCGAGAGCAATTTTTACAAACCGGTTATCGTTAATATTATCCGAAGCAAGTAAGACATCGATTTTTTCCGGAACTAAAAATGCAGCATATCTTTTATTATCGTGAATTATATCATCCTGCTCAATTTCAACATAAGCTTCCACCAAGCCGGTGCTGTTTAATGTTGTTTCAAAAAATATTGATTTATTTTCGTTTTCTTGTAAGTCGAAACTTTGTTGAGCTGAACGTGTGCCATTCAAGATAAGTGATGCAACTCCGTTTGTTACAGAAGAGCCTTTTGCATTTCTTATCTGAGTAGTAAAAGAAATTGATTTCCCCTTTTCCAACAACTGGTTGTTTAATTGGAAATCGGTCACTGCGCGGTTGGAATATTCATTGTCTCCGAAGTTGAACAAATATAATTTTGTGTTTTCATCAAAAGATAAATTCTGATTGGAAATTTTTTCTGCTATTATTTGTTCGGAAAAATCTGATAGAACAAACAACTCTTTATTAAAATTTTTCGAAGAATTGAGCAACTCATTTGCAGTTAGAAGGGCTTCGTTAAACCTCTGCTTTTTTACCGAGACATTTGTATTTGTAAGTTCTCTTTCAATTTCGTTTAATGTGCTTGTAAATCTTTTGTCGTTTCGTTCCGTCGAAAACAATACAACAGCTTCATCCCCATGCTGCAGATCGTTCAGAATATTTTTTACAATTTCTTTAGCAAAGTTAAAATGAGAACCGTTGCTTTTAACAACCGACATACTGAAAGAATCGTCTATAATAAATACGGTAGATGATTTTGCTGCGGAGGTTCCGGCGATTGTAAATGTTTCTAATGTTGGTCTTGCAAAAGCAGATACAATCAACATTATTAACAGAATTCTTAACGCAAGCAAAAGCCATTGCTTGAATTTCAATTTGCGAATTTTTGTTTTCTGTAACTCTTTTAAAAATGACAACGTGCTGAATTCAATTCTTTTCAGCTTTTGTAAATTCAAGAAATGAAGAAGTACCGGGATAGCTGCGGCGATTAGTCCGAATAAAAATGCGGGATTGAGAAAAACCATTTATAATTTTCTATTGATTATTGTCTATTGATTATTTTTTAATTTGTTATAAAGCTTGGCAAAATCATCTGTAATTTTTTGAATTTCGAATTTCTGTATAACTGTTTTTCTTGCTTCCTTTCCAAGCCTTTCTCTTTCACTCTTTGAATTAATAAGTTGTTCCAATTTTTCTTTTAGTGAAAGGTAATTTTTGTTTTCAAACATCAAACCGTTTTTGTTGTCTTCAATTATATCTAGTATTCCGTTTGCATTAGACGCAACACAAGCTCGTTCCATCGACATTGCTTCCGTTAATGCAATCCCGAAAGCCTCCGAATGAGAAGGGAAAGCAAATATATCCATTGCCGAATACATCTCCGGCATATCGGTTCTGAATCCGGTGAGTATAACTTTTTCACTCAATTTTAATTCATCGACCATATCACGAATTTTTTTACCGTATGTGTTTTCGCCTCTGCTTGGTTCACCGACAAGAAAGAATTTTAGATTATCATACTCTT
>CAYLVF010000288.1:0-3996 GCA_964387045.1 uncultured Melioribacter sp.
AAGAAGATTACTCGATTATCTTGCCAAAAAAGATATTAACAGATATAGAGCAGTTATTAAAGAACTCAATATCAGAAAATAAGGAACAAAATGGATATTATACGTAAAGAAGTTGAAATTGGAGGGAAGGTTCTCTCCATTGAAACCGGTAGAATGGCTAAGCAAGCTGATGGCGCAGTTATGGTGCGTTACGGCGATACTATGGTATTGGTTACCGCGGTTGCATCAAATGAAGCAAGGGAGGATATTGATTTCTTTCCGCTATCGGTTGAATACAGAGAAAAAGCATTCGCTGCCGGTAAATTCCCCGGCGGTTTCTTCAAAAGAGAAGGAAGACCAACGGAAAAAGAAGTCTTAAGCTCGAGATTGATTGATAGACCAATTAGACCGCTCTTCCCGAAGGAATTTAAAAACGAAACACAAATAATTGCTAGTGTGTATTCATTCGATGGAGAAAATGATTCGGATGTTTTAGCTGCAGTTGGGGCTTCTGCTGCGTTGCATATTTCTAGAATTCCTCTACTTGAACCTATTGGTGAAGTAAGGGTTGGTCGTGTCGATGGTCAATTAATAGTAAACCCGACTATGAAGCAAGTCGAAGCTAGTGATCTCGAACTTACCGTAGCCGGTACTGCCGATTCTATTATGATGGTTGAAGGTGAAGCTAAAGAAGTTTCCGAAGAAGATTTTTTGAACGCTTTAAAATTTGCTCACGAAGAAATTAAAAAGTTGGTACAGGTTCAGAATGAATTGAGAGATGCATGCGGTGTTGAAAAAATGACTGTAACCGAAAAATCTTATGCAGATGGATTGGAAGAGGATGTAAAAAATCTTGCTTATGACAAATATGCTGAAATTGTCGGTATATCATTAGCTAAAGAAGAAAGAGCAACAAAGAATAAAGAAGTTAATGAATCTGTTCTCGATGCTCTATCAGAAAAATACCCCGAACAAGAAAAAGACATCAAGCAAATATTGCATGACATAGAAAAAGAGTTAATGAGAAAACGCATTTTGGATAATCAACCTCGTCTTGATGGAAGAAGTTTAACAGATATACGCCAAATTTGGATTGACCTTGGTTTACTTCCCCGTACACATGGTTCTGCATTATTTACACGAGGTGAAACACAAAGTTTAATGACATTAACTTTGGGTACCAAAGGTGATGAACAAATAGTTGATGGTCTGCAGGAAGAATACAAGAAACGATTTTTACTGCATTACAACTTTCCTCCTTTTTGCGTTGGTGAAGTTGGAAGATTTATGGGTACCGGAAGAAGAGAAATCGGACACGGTAACCTCGCTGAAAGATCACTTAAATTTATTCTTCCTACCGAAGAAGTTTTTCCGTATATCATTAGGCTGAACTCCGATATTCTCGAATCAAACGGATCATCCTCAATGGCAACAGTTTGTTCCGGTACTCTCGCAATGATGGATGGCGGTGTTCCGATTAAAACTATGATTGCCGGTATTGCTATGGGTTTAGTGAAAGAAGGTGATGACTATGTTGTCCTCTCTGATATATTAGGGAATGAAGATCACTTGGGTGATATGGACTTCAAAGTTGCCGGTTCAGAAAAGGGAATAACAGCAATTCAAATGGATATAAAAATTCAGGGCATTTCTTTTGAAATTATGGAAAAAGCTCTCCGTCAAGCAAAAGATGGAAGATTGCACATTCTTGAAAAAATGAAAGAGGTTATTTCCGAGCCAAGAACGGGAATTTCTCAATTTGCTCCTACATTATTATTCACAAAAATCAATCCCGAAAAAATTGGTTCTGTAATTGGACCCGGTGGAAAAGTAATTCAAGGGATACAAAGAGAATTCTCGGTTGATATAGCAATTGATGAAGATGGCACAGTCAACATAGCCGGTCAAGATAAACAGAAAGCGGAAGCTGCAAGAGAGTATATAAAGAAATTAACTCAAGAACCTGAAATAGGTAAGATTTATGATGCTAAAGTGATCAAGATACAAGATTACGGTGCATTTGTTGAATTCTTACCGAATATTCAAGGTTTATTGCACATTTCGCAACTAGATACAAAACGGGTCGATAAAGTTGATTCGGTTATTAAAGAAGGCGAAATGATAAAAGTTAAGTTGATAAAAGTAGAAAATGGAAAATTCAGCCTATCGCGTAAAGTATTATTAACTGAACAGAACGAAGAAGAGTCTAAATAAGCAAGTAAATGTTGAATCTCGTATTCAGCATTTTTTGTTTTTAATTATATGTAAATTGAAAAGATGCAAATAGGTCAACTTGATTTTTCTAAAAGATTGCTTCTAGCTCCGATGGCTGATATAACGGATAACTCTTTTCGTGAAATAGCTAAAAAATTTGGAGCCGGTTTAACCTTTACTCAAATGGTTAGTGCTAAAGGAGTGCTCGAAAATGACTTTGAAACGCTCCGTTACCTCGCATTCAATAAAAATGAAAAACCAATCGGAGTTCAGTTACTTGGTAACGATCCTGAGCTGATAGGTTCAGCCGTTAGAGAAATTGCCAAATACAAACCCGATGTAATTGATATAAATTGCGGCTGCCCGGTTGATAATGTTACCAAATACAAAATGGGTGCATGTCTGCTTAATTCTCCTCAGCTAATCGGAAAAATAATTTCTAATATGAAAAAAGCTGCGGGAGATATTCACATCTCCGCAAAAATGAGATTGGGAAATAATGAGAAAACAATTAATATTATTGAAAATGCAAAAGCAGCTGAAGACAATGGTGCTTCTTTTATTATAGTTCACGCGCGAACTAAAAAGGATAAGTATGATATCGATGCAAAATGGGAATGGATCTCAGAAGTAAAAAATGCTATTAATATACCGATTGTCGGTAACGGTTCTGTTTTTTCTGCAGATGATGCCGTTAGAATGAAACATGAAACAGGCGTTGACTCTGTAATGGTTGCACGCGGGGCACTCGGTAATCCATTTATTTTTTCAAGATTTAATTCGATTGTTGATAACAACTTTGATCCGGGAGATCCCGGTATTGATCTTGTAAAAGAAACGGCTCTTGAACATTGTGAAAAATTAATAAGAGAATATGGTGACCTAAGAGCTCTTAACTTCATGAAAAAAAATATTATTTGGTACTATAAAAATTATTACGGAATTATTAATCTTGTAGATAATTTGATGAGCTGCAATTCTGCTACAGGTGTGATCGACATTGTTAACGAGCACACTGAAAAAATTAGATTTCAATATTATCCTGAAGAGGATTTACAAATTATTCAACAAAAATTTAAAATGAAGGTTTTATTTTGGCTGGTTCAAGAACCGGTTTTTTCAGAAGCCTTCGGCTGAGGTTTAAAAGATATAAATGAGAAAAGAAATTATAATCAACTCCTCCTCTTCTCAAACTAGAGTTGCTATTACCGAAGACGGTAACTTAGTTGACTTCTTTGTTGAGAATCCGGAAAAACAGAGGATGGTAGGCAATATTTACCTTGGTAAAATTGCAAGAGTACTTCCGGGAATAAGAGCCGCTTTTATTGATATCGGCTTAAAACATGACGCCTTCTTACACTTCTCCGATATTGGAGATAGATTGGAAGCGCTTCAATCAATGCTTGACGACGATGACGATAAAGATATCGATGACGAAGATGATGATGAAAGCCCGCAGAGGAAACAACAACCAAAACAGGAACACTCAACTCCTAAACTCCATAAAGGGCAGGATATATTAATCCAGATTATTAAAGAACCGGTTAAGGATAAAGGTGTTAGAGTTGCATCCTCCCTTAGTTTACCCGGTCGAGTTTGTGTCTTGCTTCCTTTTGATACGAAGATTGGAGTCTCTAAAAAAATTAGTGATTTCCGAGAGCGTAAACGCTTGAGAAGAATTGCAAGAGAAATTCTTCCCGAAAACTGCGGTCTTATAATTAGAACCGCTGCTAAAGACCAATCAGATAAACATCTTGCGAGTGATCTCAAATATTTAGTTAAAACATGGAAGACGATCGAAGA
>CAYLVF010000289.1:0-3976 GCA_964387045.1 uncultured Melioribacter sp.
GTAATAGATCATCGGTTTATCGTAAATTGGAAGTAGTTGTTTACAGACTGTACGTGTTACGGGAAAAAGTCGAGTGCCGGAACCGCCGGCGAGGACGATACCTCTCATTTTAATTCACCTTTTAATTTTCGACAATTCATATTTTTTATTGCAAATGATAAATAGGAATAATGGAATAGTGGAATAATGGAATCTTGGAATAAAGAAAGAATGGGA
This sequence comes from uncultured Melioribacter sp., assembly GCA_964387045.1. Taxonomy (GTDB): domain Bacteria; phylum Bacteroidota; class Ignavibacteria; order Ignavibacteriales; family Melioribacteraceae; genus SURF-28. The sequence goes on from CAYLVF010000289.1 coordinate 217, forward strand.
TATTGGGAAACCGGAATAGTGGAATAATGGAATAAAGGAAATCTGGGATATGGGAATAATGGGTAAAACATGGTACTCGCTTCAACTTTCACCCAGTTCCAACATTCCATCATTCCATTTTTCCAACTTTCCTTTCTTCAATCCTTCCTTGTTAATTTCTCTCTTTTGAACATTACGAACTTTCGGACTTTTAACTCAATGTTCCTAAGCGTTCCAGCTTGTATTTGTTTTGCATAACAGCATCGCACCAATCGAGATTATCGAGGTACCACTTGATGGTTTTGCGGATGCCTTCGTTGAAATTGTGAGCGGGTTTGAAGTTGAGTTTGTTTTCTATTTTAGTCGGGTCGATTGCGTAGCGTTTATCGTGTCCGGGTCTATCCTGTACAAATTTGATTTGATCTGTATATGAGCCGGTTGATTTTGGTTTAAGTTCGTCGAGTATTTCACAGATTATATTTACGATGTCGATATTTTTAATTTCGTTTTTACCGCCGATGTTGTAAGTCTCCCCTACTTCGCCTTCGCTCAGCACAAGATAAAGTGCAGCTGCGTGGTCTTCGACGAAAAGCCAATCGCGCACGTTATCGCCTTTACCATATATTGGAATATCTTTTCCATTTAGTGCGTTAAGTATTACAACCGGAATGAGTTTTTCGGGAAATTGATATGGTCCGTAATTGTTTGAGCAGTTTGTTACGAGTGCGGGGAAATTGTATGTATGTTCCCATGCACGTACTAAATGATCCGATGATGCTTTGCTTGCAGAGTAAGGAGATTTAGGATCGTATGGAGTTGTTTCGGTAAAGAATCCGGTTTCACCGAGCGAACCGAACACTTCATCTGTTGATACGTGAAGAAATCTAAATTTAGATTTTTTCTCTTCCGTCAATTCCTTCCAGTAGATGTAAGCGGATTGGAGAAGATTGAATGTCCCGACAATGTTAGTCTGAATAAACTCACCCGGACCGTCGATTGATCTATCAACGTGAGACTCGGCGGCTAGGTGCATTACTGCATCGGGTGAATAGTTGCTGAATAGTTCTCGAACATTATCATAATCGCATATATCAACTTGTTCGAATGTGTAGCGGTCGTTGTTTTCGATATCCTTCAGAGAAACAAGATTTCCGGCATAGGTCAGCTTATCAACATTAACAATTTCGTGATCAGTTTTGTTGATTAAATAGTGAATGAGATTTGAGCCGATGAAACCGGCACCGCCTGTTATTAGTATGGTCATAAGTTATTTTTAATTTAATTTTCGAATTAATCTATCTATTTCTGAGTGGAATATTGGAAAAAAGGAATAAGGGAATATTGGAATATTGGAAAAAAGGAATAATGGAATAATGGAATAATGGAATATTGGAAAACTGATTATTTGTTGAAATCAGTTTCCCAGTCTTCATTCTTTTGTTTACGTTGTAATGATTTAATTAATTGTAGTAATTCATTTTCAACTTGATAGTGTAAATCATCAAATTTATCAAAATCTTTTTCAGATATTTTTTCAATTTCTCTCAAACCATACATTCCGGAAAATACTTCTGCAGTTGAACCTAAAGCAATGTTTAAGAAGTTCAAGTATTCCTTTAAATTTCTTCTTCCATATCCTTCCGATATATTACGATTAATACTATGTGTAGCATCGATTAAATTACTCTTTGTTTTAGATAATTCATAGGGCAGATCCTTAAGCAATTCATAAACAAGTTTGAACAGAGTGATAGAGTTTTGCCAGACTCTAAGTTGTGTAAACCCCCTATTTATATTCTTCCTTTTCAAATCCATGGTATTTAATTAAAATCGATTGAGACTCTGTAAAATGGAATGTTGGAATAAAGGAATATTGGAATAGTGGATTAGCGGAATAAAGGAATATTGGAGAAAACTTATATCATATTTCCAGTCTTTTAACGTTCCTCCTCTCCAGTTTTCCATCTTTCCTATCTTCATTCGAAAACTTCTGCATCTTTAAGGAATGGTAAATTTTTATCTTTATCCGATACTTTGATTTGTGAAGGAACTAAAGGCCATGAAATATTTAATAAAGTATCGTAATAGATAATTCCTCTATCATGTTCGGGTGAATAGTAATTGTCAACTTTGTATTGGAATATTGCCTCATCACTTAACACAATATATGCGTGAGCAAATCCTTGCGGGATGAACATCTGCAGTTTATTTTCTTCAGATAGTTCAGCCGAAACATATTTGCCGAAATATGGCGATGATTTGCGGATATCGACCGCTACATCAAGTACTTTCCCTTTTATAACTCTAACTAGCTTTGATTGCGCGAATGGCGGAAGCTGGTAATGCAATCCGCGAAGTACGCCGAATGTTGACTTAGATTCATTATCTTGGATGAAATTAATTTCACCTATTTCTTTTTCGAAAACATCTTGACGAAATGATTCGAAGAAGTAGCCGCGATCGTCAGAATAGACTTTGGGTGTAATGATTTTAATGTCAGGTATGATGGTTGGTTCTATTTTCATTATTTAATTTAGCGGATTTACGGAATAATGGAAAAAAGGAATAAGGGAATATTGGAATAATGGAATATTGGAATAAGGGAATAATGAAAAAATGGAATAATGGAATAATGGAATAATGGAATAATGGAATATTGGAAAAATGGAATATGGGAATATTGGAATATTGCTGTAGAATATAATTCCAGTTTGGTTTTATTTATTTTGACAAAAGTTTATAATTCATTAAATGAAGTCAATTCGCAAATTCGGCAATGCGTTAAATTCGAGAATTGACTATCGCTCAATTTCTTTAACTCGATTGTCTTCGAGTTTGTAGGTTTTATTTGATTTTTCGCAGTGAGCTAATCCGTTATGATCAAATGATAATCTTATGCCGGCTTCGGAAACCCAACCGATAATTTTTGCAGGGATACCGACCACCAGTGCATAATCGGGGACATCTTTAGTTACAACGCACCCTGCACCAACCATACAATGTTTACCAAGTGTATTACCGCAAACAATTGTAGCATTAGCACCGATAGATGCACCTTCTTTCACTAATGTTTTAACATAATATTGAGCACCGACTTGCGGATATTTGCATCGCGGATCCAAAATATTTGTGAATACCATTGACGGTCCGCAAAACACATAATCCTCAAGTGTAACTCCTTCATAAACGGAGACGTTGTTTTGTATTTTGCAATAATCACCGATCGATACATTGTTACCGACATTTACATTTTGTCCGAGTACACATTTTTTACCGATTTTTGTCCCGGACTGCACATGGCTGAAGTGCCAGATTTTTGTTCCTTCGCCAATGACAACATTATCGTCAACAACGGCGTGGGGGTCGATGTAATAGGATGAGTTCATGATGTACGACAATAGTTTGTTAATAAAATTGAGTTAGTAGGATTATGGATTATTGGAAAAAAGGAATATTGGAATAATGGAATAATGGAATAATGGAAAAATGGAAAAATGGAATATTGGAATAATGGAAAAATGGAATATTGGAATAATGGAAAAATGGAATAATGGGATAATGGGATAATGTTCCGACAAAAATAATTGTTTTTTTGTTATTTCTTTTCCAACACCTTCTTCTAAAAGAATTCTAAATCTTTTTTAATTTTATAAAAAGTATATACCGCATTATAATAAATTCTGTGTTTATGATTTGTTTAAGATACCAATTCGCGAAATTCGTCAAAGCGCGAAATTCGTTAATTTTACACTCTTATTAAAGGATGTTTTTTGTCAGCATC
>CAYLVF010000290.1:0-3962 GCA_964387045.1 uncultured Melioribacter sp.
ATAAGTCACTGGGTAAACAGAGCACGTATTACCGATGCACATTACCAGTTGGTTGTTAAACATTTCGATAAACCGGGAGTGCTCGCATCAATAATGGATGTGCTGCGGCAAGGTGATATAAACATTGAAGAGGTTGAAAATATTATTTTTGAAGGCGGCATAGTGGCATGCTGTACAATGAAATTAAAGATTGAAGCTACGAATGAAATGCTTGCTGCAATCAGAACCAACCCTAATGTGCTTACAGTTTCTCATACAGCAATTTAATTTTGATTAGAATAACCTTCGAGTTCACATGCTTTGCGACTCTGTTCGCAGACAGGCGGGCTCGAAGGTTCCCGTTTTGTCAATTCTTTACACAAACTTCACTTCAATAATTTCTTCAAAAATTCCTTTATAGAACGGTAGTTTAATTAACTCGTAAAGTGCTTCCTTTTCGTTCTCGGTTATTTCAAAATATACCGAGTTAAGCTCTGCAACAATTGAATCATACAGATTATCTCTAATATCAATCTTAGATAGATACTTCTCAATATTATCTTCTATTTTCTTATCTAATGATGTAAGTGTATGTTCAAGCTCAATTATGTTGCCTTGATTTTTTGAGGCAATTACAAAGTTCACATATGGATATTCAATTAACGAAGCGATCTGATCCGCAAAACTCATTCCCTTATCAACCGGGTTGTAATCTAAATTTTCATTCCCAACGACAAGGTAGTTTCTATTATCAAAATCAACCGGACTTGAATCCAAAACAATGTTAACATCTTGAGAATATTTTTCCATGAATAAAATTTTGCTGAGAATTATTTCGTTTGTTGAAACATCACCGCGAAGAAATAAATCTACAAAAGATAATTGCTCGGGTTGAAAATAAATGTAAGTATTGGATAAAATACCATCAAATGAAATTCCGAGCTTAGATGAAATAAATAAATCATTATGCTTGTAAATATCCATCGAAGGCATCAATCCTATAGTATCGGTATTATTTTCAAGTTCATTACAAATTATTGAAGAAGGTTTTACTTCGATAATCTTTTTTAATTCATCAGGTAAAGACATTCCAAAAATTGCGGAATAAATATTTTGTGGAATTATTAATTTCATGTTTTTCTCATTTAAAATAAAAAAAGCCGCTAACGATGTAGCGGCTCAAAATAAAGATTGCTGCTACTGAATATTTTTATCTTTAATCCTAGCTGCCTTACCGGAAAGATTTCGCAAGTAGTATAATTTAGCTCTTCTAACTTTACCTTCTTTTACAATTTCTATCTTAGCAATTTTGGGAGAATTATAATTAAAAATTCTTTCTACTCCAACACCACTTGATATTTTCCTAACAGTAAAAGTTTTGTCTGAAGCGCTTCCTCTAATACTAATTACATCACCTTCAAAAGGCTGTATTCTTTCCTTGTCACCTTCAATAACACGAACGTGAACACGAATTCTGTCCCCGGTCTTAAATCCCGGGAAGTCAGTTCTTAACTGCTCTTTAAGTATTTCTTGTATCTTATCCATAATCACTCCGAAGAATTATTTTTTTTCCATTTTTCTGTCAAAAATTTTGATTGGGCTTCTTTCCACTCATTTATTTTAGCAAAGTTGCCGCTTAATAAAACATCGGGAACTTTCATCCCTTTATATTCAGCCGGGCGAGTGTAATAAGGGGCTTCAACACTTTCGCCGTCCATAAGCGAATCATTTAGCGCAGATTCACTATCATTCAAAACACCCGGTATTAATCTTACCACTGAATCAATTATAATCAATGCCGGTAACTCACCACCACTTAAAACAAAATCACCGATTGAGTATTCATCAGTTGCGAATGCTTCTCTTACTCTGTCATCAACACCTTTGTAATGACCGGCAATTATTAAAATATTTTTAGCAAGCGATAATTGATTCGCGATTCTCTGAGAGTATTTTTTCCCTTTGGGAGAAGTAAATATTATATGATTGTACTCTCTTTCGGTTTTTAATTTTTCAATACATTCAAAGAACGGTTCGGGTTTCAAAAGCATTCCGGGACCGCCGCCAAACGGTTTGTCATCAATCTGCTTATGTTTATCGTAAGCGTAATCTCTTAAATTATGAATATGAATTTCGACCAGGTTTCTATCTTGTGCACGCTTAATAATACTATAGCTTATCGGGCTTACAAGAAGATCGGGTACTGCCGATATTATGTCGAACCTAATCATAATTTAAATCTCTATCCGGATTCAGATAAATTATTTTTTCCTTTTTATCGATCCTTGTAATAAATTCTTTAACCACCGGGGCCAAGACTTCTTTGTTATCGCTACAACGAATAACCATTACATCGTTACCGGGATAGCTTTCTACATCAACCAAAATACCAAAGAACTCAATTCCTTTAAAAACTTTTGCATCGATGAATTCATGAACTAAGAATTCATTATTTCTATTATTAATGTTGATTTCGGAATCAGTGAAAACATTTTTACCGATAAGGAAACTAACATCGTTAATTGAATCAAAATTCTTAAATTTAACAACCGGTTCATCACCGGAGAAATAAAAGTCCTCGATGAAAAACTTACGCTTATCACCAAAGACTTCAATAAAAACATAAGGCAGATTGAGAAATCTATCAGAAAAATCAGTAAAACTCTTAAGGTTCAGAAAACCTTCTTTGTTAACAGTCGATTTAAGACGAGCAACTAAAAAAAAGTCTTTAGGTTTCACAACCTAATTAATCAAGAATTTTTAGAATTGCTCTTTTTCCATCTTTAGCCGCGATTGCAGTGAGCAAAGTTCTCATTGCTTGAGCAGTTTTACCCTGTTTCCCAATCACTTTGCCTACATCGTCTTGACCAACTTTAAGAGTCAATTCGATAGTTTTTTCATCCGGGGTTGCTTCATCGATTGATACATTATCCGGACTATCGACCAAGTGTTTTGCAATGAATTCAATAAATTCCTTCATAGGAATACCTTAAGATTATTGGACAATAAATTGTCTTTGCCAAAAAGGCAAAGAGAAAATTATTCTTTCGAATTTTCTTCCGATTTCTCTTGTTTTTCTTCAGCTTCTGCATGTTGACTATCTTCTTCAGATGCAGCAGCTTTCATTTCTTCTTTTACTTCTTCAGCCTTAGCTTCAGCCGGTTCTTCTTTCTTTTTCTCTTTTACTTTTTCTGCTCCGGCTTTCGTCTTTTCAGTTTTAGCTTTTACTGCTGACAAACGAGCTTCGCGTTGCTTTAGCCATGTTTCCATTTCTTTTGCAACTTCTTCTTCGTTCAATCCTCTTTTCATCAAGTCTCTTTTATAAAGAATACCTTCTGCAGAAAGAAGATTTTTAACAGTTGTAGTTGGTTGAGCACCAACACCTAACCAATATAATGCTCTTTCTTCATTAATTTCTACAGTACTTGGTTCTGTTTTAGGGTTATATAAACCAAAAGATTCAATAAATCTTCCGTCTCTAGGTGAACGGGAGTCAGCTGCAACTAGTTTATATACCGGTTGTCGTTTTTTACCCATTCTTCGTAATCTTAGCTTAACTGCCAAATTAAATACTCCTCTTAAATTGATTTACATTTATTTTAATTGAAACTCATGTTTCCAAATTTACTTAACATTTTTTTACCGCCTTTAGAACTAAAGATTTTCATCATCTTCTGCATCTCTTTAAATTGCTTTAACAACTTATTAACATCTTGAATCGAATTTCCACTGCCAATAGCAATTCTTTTACGACGGCTTCCGTTTAATACTTTCGGATTCTTCCTTTCTTGCCTAGTCATCGATTGAATAATCGATTCTACTTTTACAATCTGCTTATCGTCAATATCAGCATTCTTAATCGATTTATTCATTCCCGGTATCATTCCTAAAATAGATTGCAACGAGCCCATTTTTTTCAGCATCTTAATCTGCTTAAGGAAATCCTCAAAGTCAAATTGATTCGAGAGTAATTTTTTTTCTAA
>CAYLVF010000291.1:0-3910 GCA_964387045.1 uncultured Melioribacter sp.
TTGCAAACATTATCTGATCATATTTGTTGGGATAAGTTAATAGTTCATTGTGATTTAACTTTACAATGAAGGGAATTTTATGTGCATATTTCCTGGAAGTCATTCCCAATACGCCAAGTGTAGAAGCAACAGCATTACAGCCCCCTTCAACAGCTAGTTTAACAATATTTTCTGGATCAAAATAATCAGGATTCGGAGCAAATGAAGCACCGGCTGAGTGCTCAATACCTTGATCTACCGGAAGAATAGAAACATAACCGGTACCGGCAAGTCGTCCGGTATTAAAAATCCAATTAAGGTTTTTTAAAACATTCGGTGAACGATCAGATTGGATAAAAACTCTATCAACAAAATCGGTACCCGGCAAATGTAATTTCTCTTTCGGGAATTTTGCTTTATAGTTCAATAAGTCATCGGCTTCGGTGCCTAAATGTTCTCTTATTTTATCTATCATAGTTCCCTCTAATTTATTTAACATACATAACTAGTTAAAATAACTTAATAAAAAAATCAAATTAAAAATATGCAGTAACACCCAAATGTATTGTCAATAAATCAGTTTTGGAGCGCAAAACATCGTAACTAACTGTACCATTATTTTGATCAACATAAATTGAACCTTCGGCAAGATATTCTGCTTCCGTTCCGAACATGTAACGGGCTTTTAAGTCGAGATATAAAACTCCTACATCACCTAAACCCTCGGCTAATTTAATAAGCAAACCTGCACTTCCACCGTAACTCCATGTATAATCATCAAAGTTGGTTGAACGGGCAATCTCATCATTATTCCATTCACTCTCAATATTTGTTGTAGTAAATAGATACGCACCCCCGAACAAGCCTTCGATATATGGTCTCACTGTTCCGGTAAATGGCGATACTTGAAACAGCAAATGGAAATTTGCCAAACTATTTGTTCTGTTAACATCAACATATACATCGGGATTAGTTAAACTGAATCTTCTTTTAAAAGATTCTTCACCGTAAACAAGATATCCAATGTTAATACCGACAGTAAAAGGTCTCATCTTGCTTGGTGCCCAAATCGTACCGTGTAGTTGAAATCCATAACCCAACCGGTCAACATTTTCTTTAAATTCACCTTGAGGAAAACCAAGCATAAAGCTCCCGCCGACAGTTTGTCCGTTAGTGAATGATGTAATCATAAATAAAAACAGAATTAGAATTGCTGCTTTTTTCATATTTTTCCCACTTTTTTGTTAATAAATATAATGATTTTTAATTGGTGTTTGACGGAGTGAAAAGTAAAAAGTTCTGTTAGTTAAATGAAATTTCCCACTGATAAGCTTTTTTTAGAAGTTCTAAATACTCTTCAAACGAAATTTCAACAGCACCAAACATCGCCAGATGTTCTGTAAAATATTGAACGTCCAAAACTTTGTATCCTTTTTCGTTAAGCCGCTCTAAAAGTTTAACCAATGCAGCTTTTGAAGCCTGCGGTTTTTTTGAAAACATTGATTCACCAAAGAATGCACCACGGAAAGTCACACCATATAATCCTCCAACTAAATTATTCTTGTCATAGACTTCAACCGAATGAAGATGACCTAAATCCATTATTCCTTTATAAGCATTTATAAGTTTTTCGTTTATCCATGTTTCATCTCTCGCGGCGCAATTTCTAACCACTTCCATCGTTTTATTGTCGAATGTAAAAGTGAAATTGGTTTCTTCCATAAACCTTTTTAATGACCGAGGAATGTTATAGGAGTCTAAGGGAATAATAGTCCGAACCTCGGGCATATACCAATTAATCTTTCCCGATTTCTCAGCCATAGGAAAAGCACCCCGTGCATAAAGCAGTATCATGTTTTTGGGGTTAAGAAGATCAATGTTTTTCGGTTTATTATTCATCCACTTCCACTTCATATTTAACAATTTGGTAGCCCCGCGCTGTTTCCCACATCGTAAAACTTATCCCTGCAAAAACAGCTATCATTCCTATTAAAAAAGAACCGAGTATTATAAAATCGAAATCAACATTTTTGGTAAAGAAAGCTAAACCGATTAGAAGTGACGACAATACAAAGAGTGCAACTGCAATCGTATATGAAAGTACCGCATTGCGGACTAGTTTAACTCTATACAACAGCAAACCGAGCTGCTTAATTATACTTTCTAGGCGAACATTATCCGCTGTTTCATAATTTTCACCGCCGATCTTTTTTGTTGTTTTTCTTCTTTCCTCGTTTAATAGTCTAATTCTATTTACTACTATAGAATATTTGTTATTAATACCGAGAAGAAGCAATCCGCAAGCACTGATCATCACCGCGGGGGCAAGCATAAACTGGATAAGCTGAACAATTGTTAATTCCGGTGTTTCAAACATTTCCATAATTTTCTTCCGATTAATAACAATAACGTTTGTAATAAAACGCAAAATTTGAGTCAAGTTGCGATGCTGCGGCAAAGTCTTTGCATGCATTATTCTTTTTTCCTAACTGCAGGTAAGACATACCTCTCGCCAGGTAGTTTTGCGGATTTCCCGAATTTAGATTTAATGCAAGAGTGTAATTATCAATTGCAACTTTGTGCTCCTTTAAACTATCCAATACAACGCCGCGATTATAATATAATATCGAATTTAACGAATCGATATTGATTGCCGAATTGTAATCGTCCAAAGCATATGCAAAATTTTTCAAGAATGTTTTTACATAAGCTCTATTATTTAATGCTTCCGTATCGGAGGGGTTAATTTCAATTGCTTTCGAAAAATCTTCAATAGCTGCAGAAGTATTATTCAATCTAAAATATGCCGAACCCCTGCTTTTAAGTGCGACGGTGTTCAGTGGAAAAATTTCAAGGACGCTTGAATAATCATCGACTGCCATTTCATATTTCTCAATTTGATAATATGCGCTTCCCCGGTTGAAATAATAATTTTGATCTTGAGAATTAATTCTGATTGCATCGGTATATTTATCTATGGCTTCAGTGAATTTCTGCTTGTCGTATAATTCATTCCCTTGCTTGAAGTAAACAATCGAAATGTCGATCGCGCTTTCGCAGGAAAGCATAAATAGTATAAGAATCGGAAGTAAAGTTTTATTAAACATTTTTAATAGTGTATTCGGATTTTCAACAAATTTACTTATAATTTATGTTACCTAAAATAACGGAATAATATGACAAAATTAAAAACCGAAACTTTATCTATTATATATGCACTTTGTGCTGTGTTGTTATGGTCAACGGTTGCAACAGCTTTTAAACTTACACTTGAAGGATTAAATTATGCGCAGCTGCTTTTTTATTCATCGGTAACGAGTGCAGTCATATTATTCATATTTGCTTTCCGCGATTCTAAAAATGAAGTTCTAAAAATATTCAAAGGTGATGAGCTTTTTAAGAATATTATTTTGGGTCTCTTCAATCCGTTTCTATATTACCTTGTATTGTTCCAGGCATACACATTGTTACCGGCACAGGAAGCCCAACCGCTTAATTACACCTGGCCGATTATGATTTCCGTTTTCTCTGTAATATTTCTCGGACAAAAATTAAGCCTACGAACAATAATGGGATTAGTTTCCGCTTTCTTCGGTGTTATTATAATTGCGACACGCGGAGATTTATTCGGGTTATCTTTTCACAATTTATTCGGTGTTCTACTTGCGGTAGGCAGTTCGTTAATTTGGGCTGGGTTTTGGACGATGAGTTTAATAGATAAAAGAAAAAATTCCATCAAACTCTTTGCTTCTTTTTTATTCGGTTCTGTATTTACGTTTTTCTTTGTACTGTTATTCGAATCGTTTCATATTTCCTCGATTGGCTATCTATTTGGCGCTGTTTATATTGGTTTGTTCGAAATGGGGATTACCTTCTTTTTATGGATGAAAGGTTTGCAGTTAAGTACAAACAAAGCAAAGACTTCAACGCT
>CAYLVF010000292.1:0-3883 GCA_964387045.1 uncultured Melioribacter sp.
CAACTCTTTTCAAAGATTGGGAGTTCGAAACCGATATTGAAGGTGTCGGAATAATTTTGAAGAATATTAGTTTTTAGATTACCTTTGTTTCATGAGTAGCGAAACAATTCTATACATAGGCGGTATCTTCAATTTAGTATTTGCGGTTTTTCATTTATCATTTTGGCGAATATTTAATTGGCAGAAAGATTTGAAAGACATTCGATTTGTTAACCGCGCAATAATGCAGATTCTTAATCTGAGTCTTACGTTTATCTTTTTTATTTTTGCTTTTCTTTCTTTTACTCACACTTATGATTTATTAATAACAAGATTAGGTCATACAATTCTTACGAGCATTTCATTATTTTGGTTCTTGCGTGCATTTATGCAAATAGCATTCTTTGGTTTTAAGAATAAACTCTCCGTACTCTTTTTTGTGTTGTTTATTTTCGGTGGATTTATTTATATGTACCCACTCATTAGATAAAAATGTGAGAAAATGAAATTAATTTTTGTCTCAATAATACTTTCTCTTTCATTTATAGGTTGTAAAGATGATTCGAATCCGGTTGAGGTACCGAAGGACATTCCATTAGAAACATTGCATGCCGCACCGGAAACGTTAAGTGTTGCCGGTCAGCAGATTACACTTTCTACTTATCTGCAAAGAGATTTTATGCCTATTAGTCCACCCGATGGTAAACCGCTTATTGCAGTTGTTTATATTGGTACAACAGATAGTACTGATATCTCAACAGAAATTGATGCCGACGTAATATATGTTATTAAGGGAAACGAAATCTGGCGAGCTTATCTTCATAAAGAAGAATTTCCTTCTTACCAAAATCCGCCACGTAGATTAATTAAAGTTGCTAGAGACGGACCAAAGTGGCAAACTCAAATTCTTGTTGATGTTGTTGTTAATGTTACTTACCGGAATAATAATTATCTGTTGAAAGCTAAAGATCAATTTATTTCCGAAACCTGGTAGTTGTTTTTATTAACTCGAATATTGTAAGCGGTTAGGGGAGAAAGGGGGATGAGGAGAATGTGGAGATTTTTCTGAAGATTTTGATGTATAATGAGTCCCGGTAGTTAAACAAACAACCAGTAATGAATTTAACCTTTCTCAATGATTATTCTTTAGAGAACATTTTCGCTATTTAATAATACAAATTGTCCCCTCTCTTTATTATTATTGTTCCTTAAAATTTTAGGAGAGTTACTGAAATGTTTATTGGACATTTTGGGGTTGGGCTTGCCGCAAAAAGAGTTGATCAAAAACCGTCACTAGGTACACTTTTTTTTGCTTCACAATTTATTGATTTGTTATGGCCGATCTTTTTATTACTTGGTATTGAGCAAGTCGTAATTGATCCGGGAAACACGGCATTTACACCATTGGATTTTGTTTATTATCCCTTTACTCACAGTTTAGTTGGTGTTTTATTTTGGGGATTTGTTGTAGGTGGTATATATTATTTAATAAAGAAGAATTCTAAAACCGCATTGTTGCTGGGTGCGCTTGTTGTAAGTCATTGGGTGCTTGATTTCCTTACACATGCACCGGATTTACCGATTGCACCTGGTTTAGAAATTAAAGTCGGTTTAGGTTTGTGGAATTCATTAATATTCACTCTGCTTGTTGAAAGTGCAATATTTGCGGTAGGTATATTTCTTTATTTGAAAATCACGCAAGCTAAAAACAAGAAAGGCGAATACGGGTTTTGGGGATTAATAATTTTCCTAGTTTTGATTTACATTATGAATGTTTTCGGCTCAGCACCACCGAATGAAGAAGCAATAGCCTGGGCAGGAAATCTACAATGGCTTTTTGTTTTTTGGGCTTACTGGGTAGATAAAAATAGGGATTCGAAAATTTAGGTAAGTGGATTTTGTGTGACATTTTTTTTGATAAAAAATTTGCCGCATGGTATAATTGTCTAATTGTTTTGTTAAAATCTTTACAACAATTTAGCCATGCAGCAATTAAGCAATACTAAATAACAAATAACTCAATAACCAATAACAAACCTACGCTTTCATCCTTTCGCCTTTTTCTTCTTTAATGAAGATCCAGCCGACAACTTTACCGATATCAATCTTTTCAAAATTATTCCAGTACTTTTTAGTCCTAACATGCATTGAGCTGGTATCGTTCGGATTGATTGATTCGGCTTCTTTAATAATTGCTTTCAATCGTTCTATCCAAACGTTCATATTTTTTTCGCGAAGATCAACCCATCCATCGAATGCCCACTTATCAATGTTTTCATCATTAAGTATAAGTTCATTCTCACCTCTGAACGGAGGAATTTTAATATCATTACCTCTTAATAGTGACTTACCGTCAGGTAATAAAATCGGGATACCGATAGAAACTATTTCGTTTCTCAGTTTTCTATTTTCAAGAATATATTGATGACATTTTTCGGATAATTTTTCGGGAGTATTTTCTATAATAGTTTTCATTCCGCCGCCGATTTTTCTCAGCAAATTTATTTCATGCAGTAATTTTGAAAGTCGCGGTGGTCCAAGCAATTCAAAAGCGACACTATCGGAACCGTATTCTTTTTCAAGTTCGTCCAGTTTGTCAACTGCTGCATGCTGCATAAAGCCTGCACGGTATGTCGGGGCTAAAGTTGCGTTATCAAGTGCGTTTATTATATCGTGTCCGGTATTTCCCCCTCTTATTTCATAAATTGCATCGACTGCAATTTCTTCGGGAGTAACATATTCCATTTGCCCTTGTGCTGTGATTGTTTCAAATTCGCCGCGGGAAAATGTACCGTTTTCCCCTGTATCGATGAATACCGATTTTAATATCTCTCCGGTCGATTTGAATTTATTATCATGTTTCAAAATCAGTCGATCTTTTAGAGGGATAGCCTCGGTTGGGTCTACTTCTATTATTTCAATCGGTTTACCCTTTTTCTTGATTTCGCCGTATGTTATTCTCTTCCAGGCAATTGCCGCTGTCGGTTTAATTTCTTTTATAATTGTTCCGCCTGGAGTTCTTCCCAACAAAAATAAAAGAAGTGTATGAGCTCCGGCAACAGATGATTTGCTTAAGAGAACACGAGATGGTTTTTCTTCACTATGTGTATAAGGAATGTTCAAACCCATACCTCCGGTTCCGCTTGTACCGATTTTAACATAAATCTTTGTTCCCATTTCTTGCATTGAGTTGTAAAGTAGTTGAATATGCCTAATCAATTGAGGGATGTAAACGGTACATAAAAGTTTTTCTGTTTCTTCTGCGAGTTGTTCTACTGTCGGATTTGTATCAATAACTTTTTTGATACGGTGATAAGTCGTGTAAATATCTTGATAAGCAATACCGGTTGCCGAGTTAATAGAGTCAATTATAATTTCCGGTTTATACTTAGTAAGTAATTGATAAATAGAAGAGTTGTGAAGAATTTCATCGGTTAATTCTTCCATAATATCAGCCATTAAAACTCTTCTTTTTTTCTTATCGTTAAGAATTGCGAATCGGTCTTCGTCCTTAAATTCGTTCCTTACAAAAATATTTCCCCACCAGGGTTCGAAATAAGTTTTTCCTAATTCGGGAAATTCTTCGTAAAGCCGCTGGCATTCTTCTTCTGCTTCATGCTTAAATAAAGAAGTAACAATAATTTTTTTCGGTTTTTCAGGTACAATTTTCCTGATGATTGCATTACCAACCAGACCGTATCCGCCTAATACTAGTACGGTTTTGTTTTCGATATCCATATTCCATCCTCATTTTCTGTATTACAAATAATTGGTGTTATCCAAATTAAATGTTATGGTTTAGGGAAACAAGAAAAATAGGATAAAAGAATGCAATTTTTTTTATTTTTGATGACTAAATTGATATAGGTAACAGCCTTTCTTAAATTAACTCGTTCAATAAACA
>CAYLVF010000293.1:0-856 GCA_964387045.1 uncultured Melioribacter sp.
ATTGCAATCCTCAGCACCTTGAAAGCGTCCTGTGATAAATGAGCCTGATTTCAAAGTAATTTCTTCACCTGCAAAGAGGATATTTCTTTCTTTGTGGTTTGCTCGGAGTAAGCAATAGCTTGCAACGTGCCAAAGTTTAGAATTTTGGAAGATGACACTGATAATAGATTTTCTGTGTAGCTTTATCCATCCATCCATTATAAAACCTGCTCAAAAAGTGTCAATTCCTTTTTTTCCGGTTCCGGCTTCTCTGGTATGTAAAAATCCTCTAACCGCAAAATAATTTGTCTATCCACTCGTGAATTCTGATACGGGCTTCGGATTCCCTTCTTCAAAAGTTGCTCTTTCGTAGTTCGGTATAATTTTCCATTGATTTCACATTCAATAAAATTGAAGTTCAATCTCAAAATCATTTCTTCATTGATTCCGATACCTTCACCAAACATCTTAAAAATGTTGACTCTGCTTTTGGGGGTTAGTCTGAGAAGTCCGTTCCTGTAAAGAGTTCCCTTCTTTAACGGTTGCCTGAGAAACGGCATTGTTAAAAAAGTATCAACTGAATCCGGGTCTTTAGCTGTATGAATTTCAATTTGATCATACCTTCTGATTAGCGACATATACCCTCCCATTTTCGTTCAAGGTTGATCCTGCGTATTGAGAGGTTATGTGTTTCCCGGAGTAATTTTAGAATGTTTTTTTCATTCCGTTCCCCTTCGATCTGCCGAGTGATTTGCCGTTGACGTTGTTTAATGCGTTGTATCTGTTTGTTTGGATTGTTATATTTGTTCATCTTTCTTTGCTCCTTTTGCAATTTTAATTTTGGAAGGTGTAAACAACAACCGGCCGATCAGAGCCG
>CAYLVF010000293.1:866-1259 GCA_964387045.1 uncultured Melioribacter sp.
TGCTTAATTTCTCCCGGTTAATTTTTTCTAGAGCTGCCATCCGGAAAAATGAACTAATAGAGATTGCCCTTTCCTGAGCTTCTCTCTGTATCATATCTCGATGTTTTTGTTTAAGGTAGATGTTAACGGT
Organism: uncultured Melioribacter sp.; assembly: GCA_964387045.1. Classification (GTDB taxonomy): domain Bacteria; phylum Bacteroidota; class Ignavibacteria; order Ignavibacteriales; family Melioribacteraceae; genus SURF-28. The sequence goes on from CAYLVF010000293.1 coordinate 997, forward strand.
TGGTGAATTCTGTTTTGCTTTTATATCTTGCATGGTGTCCCCTTTATGTTTGATTCTACACAAACATAAAAGAGATAAAACCAGAATTCAGTAAACTTTATTTACTTTTTTGTTTACTTTTTTCTCTGCGTCTATTGTTTATTAATTGTGGGAGTCCATTAATTCTAAAAAGATTTTTATCGATTTGCCGTTTCACATTATCATGGTTTGTTCCAAATTCTAATGCTATTTGTTTATAAATATCTATATCACTTCGGTCGATT
>CAYLVF010000293.1:1269-3883 GCA_964387045.1 uncultured Melioribacter sp.
TCAAGGATTTCCTTAAATCTCTCGCAAAATAAATCATATGTGTTCTTCTTTTTGTAAATAACTCGCTCATTTGGTTCAAGAGTTCTTATGACTCTATTAATCTCCTTCATCCTATTTTCGATGATAACAACCACTCTACCAAGTAAATTATAATATGGCGTATTGAATATAGAATCAATTATTTCTAAGAAATCACTCGGGATTTTGCCGTCATCTAAAAGTTCAAATGGGTCATCATCGATCATTCTCTCTAAGTATTGCTTTACTTTCCCTTTTGGAATTTCTTGAAAAAGGATGTTCTTATTAGTCCGATATTTCATTGCCTCATCGACAATCTCATCCTGAACGTTTTTCCATTTTTTTAATGATTTGTTTAGTGAATAAATATCATTTTTAGTAAGGTCATTTCTCAATTTTTCTATGTCTGTTTTTGATGTCATCTATTATCTGAATAACTCTGAATGTGATCCGATTCTAGTAAGTATCAATTTCTCTCCACCAATTTTGTAAATCAGCAGCAAATCGGGGTTAATATGGCATTCTCTATGGTGTGCATATTTTCCTTTTAACTTATGGTCTCTGAAATTTTTCGGTAGTTTCTCGTTATTCTTTAATTTCTTCACTACGGATTTTATTTGTTTGAAATCACTACCATCGGGTGGGAATCTTTTCAAGTCTTTTTTTACCTTAGTCGAAAAATGAACTGTTAAGATCATTTAAGTAAGTCCTTGAACATTTCATCAACATCCGAATAGCCCTTACTATAATTCCCTTTGTCGACATCCTCCATTGCTTTGATAGTTTCTTCGTTAGGAACTTTTAGCTCAATCGGGAATTCTTTTCGATTAACGAGATTACGGAAAAAGATTCTCACTGCTTCAGATTCACTCATCCCAATTTCATCAAGAATCTTTCTTGATTTTTTCTTTAAGGATGGTTCCAGTAATACTCTAATTTCTGCGGTTTTTCTTTCTACTGTTTTTTCCATTTTTATCACTCCAATTTTATGGAGTAAGATAAGAAGTAACTTCGATTGAATCAAGATAATTTTTTGTTTCGCTGTGGATATTTATAGCTGTAAAAAGAGGGTGGTTTTTTTGGTTTTTAAAAATCACTATAATAGTATGGTTTTTATAAGTGGTTTTTCCCATCTGTCCGCAATCGAAATTTTGTTGCTTCAAATAATCAATTTCACTAAGTTGCGTTGGGCAGGATGGCACTAACCCGGAGCGATTACTTTTAAGTGGTCATCGGGCTTTCACCGTTCTGCTCTCTAATAAAAATTGTCCATCGCAAATCCCAGAAAGATGATAACTACGGTTATTGGTCGCTGGGCACTCGGTGGGCTTACAAGTGGGACACTCGTTGTCCCATTTGTTTATTGTTTCGTTTTACCCTTTCTAAGTTTTTTAATTCTCTTGTAGTGATATTTGTAGTAATCATAAATAGTGCGTTTTGAAATCCCTTCCTTTTCCGAAAGTCTTTCAGCAATTTTGTTTAGCGAATCTCCGGTGTTTAATTCCTTTTGAAAATCATCAAAGAAAATTCGTCTGAATATTTCAACTGTTGGAAAATTTTTGATGAAAATTGTTTTTGAAAGGTTTCTATGAATGTAATAGATTTCCTTGAGTGGCTCGGCTCCGAACTTATCAACAAATTCTTTGATCTGTTGCTCCAAATATTCTTCATCGAGTTCATCAAGATTCATTAGCAATGTGAATTTCTTAAAGTAAAATCACATTCCCCTTGAGAACTCCCATCACAATTGAATAAATAAACTAATCGGTTAATCGGCAGCGAAAGTTAAAAATTATTTTTGAATTAAGAGCGGTGTGTGGTTTGTCGTTTTATAATTTCTGTATGTTAGTTGTTTGTTACCCGATGCCTTTAAGCTATCGGGTGGCTATGCGCCAATGGTTAGAGGTTGCGAAGTGAGATTATTTCTTTAGCTTCGAGATATTCTTCTTGATTTGCTATCTCTTTCTCTACTTTAGAAAGCTGCTTAAGTGTTATCTCAGTTTTTTGTTTGGCTTCCCAATTTTCACTTTCTTCATCAAAAGAAAGTCTCCCAACTCGGTATAATCCTCCATCAAAAGGAAAAGATTCGAGCAGCAGACTTACTTTCGAATAATGCTCGGCTGCTTTTTCATAGTTACCCGGTTTTACTTTCCTTGTAGCAAGTATTTTCTTCACAGTGTAACGGTTTTTTAAGTCTGTCATATCGTGTGGATTATTTTTTGCAAAAAAGTTAATTATCTTTTTTGACCACTCTGATAGGTTGATTAGGTCGTTCTCGGTTAGATAATCTTTTTGAACTCTACCGAGCTTGTCCAAATATTTCAGAACGTAAATTTCCATATTATTTCTCCATGTTAATGATTTATTATATTTATTAACGTTCACCGTTTGTGAACTTGGCTGAATCAATTTAATTCCTTTCTTCAATTCAGTTTTATTTTGCAAAGTAAATTATCAGCTTTCTTATCGCTGGTGATGAGCAAATAAGTGTATTGATTAATTCCGCTAACCGGAATATCGAAATAAAGAATCCCAAATGCATCATATTTTGTAGTTCCATCAGTCGGGTTTACCTTTATAAATTCCCCTTCAATCT
>CAYLVF010000294.1:0-3874 GCA_964387045.1 uncultured Melioribacter sp.
TTTCGCCGATTTATCCCAGCCTGTTGAATCTTACTAAATTAAAATCACCCGAAAAATTTTTGCATTCAGTTTAAAATTTATTTAAAAGGAAAAAAATGGTTTCATTTAAAGACCTCGGTATTGACGAAAATATCGTTAGAGCCGTTGAAGAATTGGGATTTATCAACCCAATGCCGATTCAAACAGAAGTAATTCCTATCATGTTGCAAGACAAACCCAAAGATATAATTGCCTTAGCACAAACCGGAACGGGTAAAACCGCTGCGTTCGGATTACCGATCATTCATAAAACCGATACAAGAAAAAGAAATGTTCAGTACTTGATCATTAGTCCCACTAGAGAATTATGTTTACAAATTGCGGACGATTTAAGTGATTACTCGGTTCATAGCAGTAAAATTAGTATCGCGGCAGTATTCGGCGGCTCCAGTATGGAAAGACAAATAGATAAATTGAAAAGAGGTGCACAGATTGTCTCTGCAACTCCCGGTAGAATCTATGATTTAATTAGAAGAAATGTTATCGATCTAACAGATGTAAAAGCAGTTATAATTGATGAAGCCGATGAAATGCTTGATATGGGTTTTAAAGAAGATCTTGAAGCGATTCTTGAAGCAACACCAAAGGAGCGCAACACGTACATGTTCTCAGCAACTATGCCGGATCAGTTACTCAAAATTGCCAATAAGTATATGCATAAACCTGTGGAAATTACTATTGGGAAAAAGAATGCCGGGGCTGAAAATGTACAACATATAAGTTATTTCGTTCAAGCGCGAGATCGTTACTTGGCATTAAAAAGAATTGTTGATTTCAATCCCGATATTTACGGAATAGTTTTTTGCAGAACGCGTCAAGAGACTAAAGAAGTTGCTGAAAAATTAATACAAGATGGATACAATGCAGAAGCTTTACACGGTGATCTTTCGCAGCAGCAACGCGAGGTTGTAATGAGTAAGTTCCGAATTAAGCATACAACTTTGTTGGTTGCAACAGATGTTGCGGCTCGTGGATTAGACGTCGAAAATCTTACTCACATTATCAACTATAATTTGCCGGATGAGTTAGAACTTTATACACATCGAAGCGGCAGAACTGCCAGAGCCGGTAAATTTGGTACCTCGATTATTATTGCAAATCTAAAAGAGAAAAATAAAATCAGAATGATTGAAGAAAAGTTGGGCAAAAAATTCCAAACATTACCAATGCCCTCGGGCAAAGAGATTTGCGAGAAACAATTATTTAACCTAATCGACAGAGTCGAAAAAGTTGAAGTTGATCATACAAATGTTGAAGGTTTCCTTCCTACAATTTACAAGAAACTAGAATGGATGGACCGTACCGAATTGATTCAGAGATTTGTTTCAATTGAATTCAACAGATTTTTGGATTACTATAAAAACTTACCCGAGCTAAGTGCTCCATCCGGTAAAACCGAAAGACCCGGAAGAGATTCTATTCGTAAAGCTAATAACTATACACGATTCTTTTTAAATCTCGGATCACGTGATGGTATTAAACCAACTTCTGTAATTGGTATGATTAAAGATTATTCCGGAATCAAATCGATTGATATCGGCGAAATAGAAATAATGAAAAACTTTTCTTTCTTTGAAGCTGATGGTAATTATGAAAAAGAACTCCTTTCCGGATTCAATAGACAAACACTTAATGGACGTGAGCTTAAGATTGAAGTCGCAGAAAGCAGAAAATTCGAAGGAAGAAGCGGAGCCAGAAGAGAAGGTTTCAAGGGGAAACGTGATAATAAAAGAGGTTCGGAAAGATTTGATAAATCAAAGAGACCGAACAGGAGAAAAAGAAAAAATTAATTTATTATCTTTTACAGATGACTAACAGAAAATATAACTGGATACTTCTCGATTTAGACGATACACTTTTTGATTATTCCAAAACCGAATATAACTCGTTGCAAAGTTTGTGCATAGAGTTTTTCGGTAAGTTCAATGAAGAAATTTACAAAAGTTATAGTGCCATCAACAGGAAATATTGGACTGCATTTCAAAAAGATGAAATCAAAATCGATGATGTAAAAGTTGGTCGTTTCCAAGAGTTCGCAAATGTAAACTTTCCCAATACCCGAATCGATCCGCATGCGCTTAGTGAAAAATTCATTGACCACTTGAGTGAATCCACTTTTCTGCTTGACGGCGCATTGGATTTTTTAGAATTTTTGATTCTTAATAATTTCAATCCTTCTGCAATCACAAACGGTATAAGAAGAAATCAATTATCAAGAATTGAACTCTCCGGTACAAAAAAATATTTTGAACACGTGATCATTTCGGAAGAAGTTGGATTTGCGAAACCACAAAAAGAATACTTCGATTATGCTAAGTCGAAAATCAATTTTGAAAATGAACGGACATTAATTATCGGTGATAATATTGACACAGATATTAAGCTCGGACAAATGCACGGAGTTGATACTTGCTGGTTTAACTGTACAAACAAAGAAAATCATTCGGATATAAAACCCACCTATCAAGTAAAATCATTTGATGAACTAAAATCATTTTTGCTGCAGGGCTAACTGATGCGTAAAGTTGCGTTTTTATCTATGGATTCTCTTGAGGGTTTTAGTTGTTATGATGATTTACTCATCGAACCACTCCAAAAACTTGATTGGCAAGTTGAAACTGTTTCTTGGAAATCAAGAAAGATTACATGGAAAGATTATGATTGCGTAATAGTCAGATCAACATGGGATTATCAAGACTCTCCAAAAGAATTCATACAAATTTTAGAAGAAATAAATTCTCAAACTCGGTTAGAAAATAATCTTGAAATCCTTAAATGGAATATGGATAAAAAATATCTCAGAGATTTGGAAAAAGAAAATATAAAGATTGTAAGCTCAATTTGGAGAGAAAAATTTAATAATAATGAGTTGGAACATTATTTCGATTTACTTAACACAGACGAAATAATAATTAAGCCAACCGTAAGTGCAAGTGCATTCAATACATTTAGAATTAGCCAACAAAATCTTGATACTTATATCTCGATACTTGATACTACTTTTAATTCACGTCCTTTTTTAGTTCAATCTTTTGAAAAGAACATCATTGATGAAGGAGAATTTTCTCTTTTCTATTTTGGCGGAAAGTATAGTCACACAATTCTTAAAATACCCAAACAAAATGATTTTAGAGTTCAAGAAGAACACGGCGGATTTCTTAAACTTGTTGAACCTGAACTGTTAATGAAAGTCCGTGCCGAAGAAATATTAGATAAGCTTACGCATAAATTACTATATGCAAGAATTGATTTAGTTCGAACGACGGATAATGATTTTGCATTAATGGAATTGGAATTGATTGAACCGTCTTTGTATTTTAATATGGATTCTAAATCTCCCCAATTATTTGCCGAAATTTTTGATAAATGGATGAAGTCATAATTCTTATTTATGATTTTACAAAAAATTAAAGGTAGTGTTTACGTTGCACATTATTCTCTAATTTTTACGATAATCAAGATATAATAGGATTATCAAAATTATATGTCCTCATAAAATCATTTCACATTTCATAATAGATAACGTATCTTTTAAAAGTCGATGGAATTTTTTTGCTGTTCTTGTTGAAACATTATCTTTAATATAAGGGCAAATAGACAGAGGTTTCACTTTTGTTTTAGGTATACAAATCCTATAGATTTTTAATGGGGCGCAAAATAAATTTTCTTAATAAAATAATCACGATTAGTTTACTTGTCCGAATTTCGATTTTAGGAACACCTTCACAAACCCGCTTTGAACACTTAACAATAAATGACGGCTTATCTCAATCATCCGTAAGAGCGATATTACAGGATTCTTATGGATTTATGTGGTTTGGAACTCAAGATGGGT
>CAYLVF010000295.1:0-3873 GCA_964387045.1 uncultured Melioribacter sp.
AACCGGCATATATAGTACCATCTGCATCACATACTAAACCATGTTGAATTTCTTCTGTCAAATTGTATGGTGGGCCGGTTTCTTCCAAATGATAAAACCACCTGAAATTTCCTTCATAATCAAGTGAAACAATACCTTTATAAGTTTTGATACATTCGAATGAGATATTCCCATTTTTGTCAATAGTTGGAGCTCCAATAAAACCTGTATTTCCAACTTTGTACTGCCATTTTATTTTGCCGTCAGGTTCAATGCATATTAACGCATAACCGGATTCTGCGGTTTCTGCACCCTTAACATATATATATCCATCGTTATCTATCATTATAGTGGCATTTGTTAAGCTATAGAATAACTTATCCCATATAATATCTCCATTCAAATCAATTGCATATAAGTATAAATGTGAAGTTGTTGGATTTATATTTTTAAGTGTTTGGACATAAAAAATATCTCCATTGGGTGAAAAGGCAACATGCCCTCTAATTTTTCCAATGCTTAGTTTAAATTTTATTTCACCATTTGGTCTAAAACAGAAAAGTGAATCAGATGTACCTGTATAAATATTTCCTTCTTTGTCAAGTACTGTAGCTGTTTGGTAAAAAGATGATGAGGACTTATGTTTCCACATAAAGTTCCCATCCTTATCTAAGGCATAAAATTCCCAATTTTGATTTCCAAAATAAACTGTACCATCTGTAGCAACTGCCGGTGCGCTGTTATTAGCCAAAAAACTATCTGTTGTGTAAGTCCATATTATATTACCTGCTGAATCTGCACAGTAAAAATAGTTTTCAAATATATCCCAGGAATTCCAAGCACGTGTACCTATTAATAAGTTACCATTCAATCCTATTACCGGAGAGTTTAGTAAACCGAAAGGAAAACTTTTCTTCCAGACAATATTCGGCGTTTTAGGTCCAACGTATTCTGATCGACCTGTTGCTTGTGCATCTCCTCTTCCAACAGGCCAGGGTGAATCGGCATGAGTTGGCCAGGGTATTCTTTCCTGGGTTTGGGAGTATATAATAATTGTTAATAACATTATCATTATCGAAAATGATTTAATATTTTTCATTATTCTAATCCCTTAATAGCACGGCATCTCCCTTTGAAAGAGATGCCGTGATTTTAGTTTTGGTCATTTGATACTATTTCATTAATAATAATTTCTTTGTTGCTGAGTATTTACCTGCTGATATTGTGTAAAAATAAATGCCGCTCGGTAAATTTTCTGCATTAAACTCAAGACTATATATACCTGCCTCTCTTTCTTCGTTAACCAGCTCAACAATTTCTTTACCTAATGTATCAAAAACTCTTATGGTAACAAATTCTTGGTTTGGTATAGAGTAAGTAATTGTTGTAGAAGGATTAAACGGATTCGGGTAGTTTTGGTTGAGCGCAAATTCGTAACTCTTCTCTGAATTCGACTCTTTATATAGGTCACCATAAATAGTTTGTGTATCAGTAAACTGGGAAACCACAGTACCGTTTTTTGCTCTTATCTTGTAGGAGAGAGCAATCGAACTACCGGTAACATAATCATAATCAACATAACTTGTTGTTGAAGCCGATACTTCATCAATTTTTGAGAAGAATCCAAATTTACCAACAGCCCTATAGATTTCATAAGCAGTTACTGAATCGGCATCGGTAAGTGAGTGATTCCAGGATAGAGTAGGATAATTACCTGCATCGCTTACATAAAAGTTTCGAGGGACCACCGGTTCCAACCATGCTCTCTTGCGTTCGATATTGGCTCTTAAATCCCAAATGGTTTCGTTTCCAACCTCATTAATAAAGCCTGATTCAAAATAAAGTTTGTTGTCGGAAGCATTAAAATGGAAAGTAATATCAGGACTGCCACATTCCGGAATATGGCTTGTCCTATAATCAATTGTCATTGATGCAAATGGAACATCCGGATTCTCTTCATTGATAACAGTAACCCTGTATTTACCGAGACCAAATTCTGGACCAGCATAATTATCATCATAACACATGTCAATGCCAATATGAGTATCCCCACCAATACATGTATCACATATAAATGCATAGTCATCAGAAATGCCACCTGGATAAGCATTCGTAAGCGGATGATAATTGTCATCTGAGGTAGTTGCGTACCAACATTCACTTAGTAAGGTAGTATAGAGGCGGTATTTTATACCCTTTGTTTGATTATGTAATATAACAATAAATTCTCCACCTATTCTTTCTTCATCATCAGATTTTACTTCAAATACCCCCCCCCATAAAAGAATTAATAGTAATAATACTAAATACTTTTTCATTTTGTAACTCCTTAATTATTAATATTGTAATTGTCTGTCCCGGGACAATTACAAGATGCAGCAAAATTTAATTATAGTCAAGTTAATTCCTTTAGTATATTTTATTTTTAGGTATTGTTTTTTGGACTTATTATATGATTTGTTTTTATACACTAAATATCTTATTAACTTTTACTCACCTTAGTATTGAAATCAATCGTTTTTTATTGAAATCCCGGAGATTTTTCTGCTCAGCTAACCTTCAAGGTAAGAGTTCGGTGATTATGCAGCTTTTCCTCGAAGGTTGCTAGGATGGTTAGCAACGTTGAAGGTCAAAAACAAGTGACCTTCAACGTTTTTAGAATGATATCCCCGGGGATTATAAGAATCCTTTGTAATCTCATCACAAAACAATAATTTCCCCTGTCCGCATATTTCGGGGAAATTGGCTTTTTAATCCGTCGTCAAAAACAATTGCCGTACCCAGATCAAGATTGCGGGAAGTGATTAACTTTTGTCCGGGTTCTTCAAAAGTTCTTTTAATTGTTCCGCCGGTAAGGTAGGTTTTTAAGTCATCCGTATCAGGTAAATCAATTTTATTCTTTGTGATATGCGGTGCAAAGTAACGTGCACCAAGTGAATGAAAATGTGCAGTGTCGTGTTTATCAATCAATCCGAAAGGTGTCCCGATTCTATGAAAGACACTTAAATCATCCGCTTCCCAACTTCTGTGAAGAAAGAAAATATCTTTTCCTCTAAACAAATACTGATGTTCTTCAAATTTCTCGAAAGGAATACCAAAATATTCGGATAACTCTTTTAAATATTTTTCTATTTTTTTACTTCTTGCTGAAACCAGTTCACGTTCTCTTGGTTTAATTTCTGCTTTTCTGTTTGCAATGGTAGCGCCGGTTTTTTTCAGCTTAGCGACAAAAAATCCTTCGGAGTTAATTTCCCATGGGATTATTCTTTTTGTTTTTTTTAACTCAGTTGAAAACAGTTCACCATTATAACTTATAAATCCATCGTTGGATTTTACCGGGAGTTCAATTTCTTCCAATTCAACGGGATAGTTTTGCAGAACTTTATTTATAATAAATTCATTTTCTTCGATGGTCATAGTACAAGTTGAATAAACAATTTCACCGCCGGTCTTTGCCATTTTAATTGCGCTTATTAACATGCGCAACTGAAGATTAGCAATTTTATCAACTTGATTTGTGTTCCACCAATTACTTACTTCGCCTTTCTTTTGAACTATACCGAGTGCACTGCACGGCGCATCAACCAAAATTTTATCGAAATAATTTTCATATACTTTGCTGAGCAGTTCACCTTTGAATTTAATTACACCGATATTCACAAAATTCAGTTTGTCGAGATTAAATACCAATCCCTTTAGCCTATTGATATTCGGTTCATTCGCATAAAGAGTTCCGCGGTTGTTCATTATCTCGGCAAGCTGTGTAGTTTTTGAACCGGGCGCCGCGGCAAGATCCAATACTTTTTCATTCTCGTTCGGATTAAGAATAAGAGGCGGAATCATTGAAGATAAACTTTGTATATAGTATTTACCTATTGCGAATTCCAAAGTCTT
>CAYLVF010000296.1:0-3871 GCA_964387045.1 uncultured Melioribacter sp.
AATAAGCACGTTTAAATATTTCTTCAAGAATAGAACCGTATGGTTGATTATCATATCGTTGACTTCTTTCTTCCTTAACAACTTTACGCTGCGTTTCAACACCCAATGAATCAATCTTCGCATGAAGCAATCTTTCCGATTCCAACCATAGACCAAGTTCTAATTGGTTGGAAGGAAGAATTTGATAATAAAATGTTCTATCGAAAGAGGTGTTCGCGTTTAGTGTACCGCCATTACCTTGAACAATTTTAAAGTATTCACCTCTCGGAATATTCTCGGAACCTTCGAACATTAAATGCTCGAAGAAATGGGCAAAGCCTGTTCGTTCCGGATGTTCGTTCTTTGAACCGACATGATACATTATAGAGACAGCTACAATCGGCGTGGAATTATCTTGATGTAAAATTACGTGAAGTCCGTTATCTAAATCATATTCAACAAATTCAATTTTCTTTGAATCTGCAAGTAACAGCAAAGAACAGACAAGCATCAAAATAAAAATCAATTTCCTATTCATGTTAACCCTTTTAATTTATAAATGATTTGGTTATTTGGAGCTGATAAAAAATTATTTTTTACAAAGATAATTAATTGCTCAGCTTAAAGACGATAAAAAATCTATACTTTTTTATTAATTGTTTTTCTTTTAATCTGTACCAATACCGCACCCAAAGCAGCTATTAACATACCAATCCCTTCTTTTGAAGTGATTGCCTCACCAAGAAAAATCCAAGCTAAAATTGCAATTTGAATCAACATAGTTCCGTTAATAATGCTCGATTCCATCGCGGTTAATGTACGGAGTGTAAGATTCCAAAGAGTAAATGCAAATGCAGTATTTATTATTGCCAACCAAAGTAAATAAAGAATATTAGTCGAGCTTATTGCCGGGAGTCCTTGAATACTGATGCCCGAAACAAACAAAACAAGACCGCCTATTCCCATACTTATAACTGTAATTGTAACCGGGCTAATAGAAGAAGTTCTGTTAACATCTCTCCCGATAATCGCTGAACCGGCATTAGCTAAAACTCCGAATCCCATTACAATTAATCCCAATGTTTGATTGCCGCTTAAGAGAACCGGATAAAAATATACAAGTACGCCAATTATAAATAGCAACGCACCTGCCCACTGAAGAAATGTTGGTTTTTCAGATAGAATAAAAATTCCCATCACGGCAACAACAATAGGGGTGAAGTTAAGTAGGAGACTCACGGTAACAGCAGGTAAAAGAGAAAGACCTAGAAATTGAGCACCTTGTGTAAACGTATAAAATGTAAAACCGAGCAAAACCAATTTTACCCAATCACTTTTTTGTAAGTTTTTTATTTCGCTCTTCACTTTCTTGCTGAATGCTAAGGGGAGCAATGCAATAAAGGCGATTGTATAACGTAATCCGGCAAAAGTGAGCGGCGGAATCTCGGCTAAACCAATTTTAATTATCACAAAAGAAGTTGACCAAAGAAATGTTACAAGAAGAGCTATGGATATTGATGCAAACTGTGAAAGGGGTTTATTTTTCATTTAACAACATAAAAAAATCTCATTTACTATCAAAAAACACCCGGATAGGAACGCTGATTTTTATGATCGTTATGATATTTTAAGATCAATAATCAATCGTCAATAATCAATAGTAAATATAAAACTTTAGCCGTGAATTCGTTTTCGCTTATTATCCGAAGTGCGGCATTTATCCGAACAGCAATATTCATTTTCAATTTTGCAATTGTGGCATGTTACCAAAAGTTTATCACAATTTTGATTGTGACAATTAATGTACCACGATGCCGGTTGACCGCAGTAATAACATTTGCCTGTATGTTGTAATTCTGTTTTTGTGTTCGGTTGTACTATTCTCCGTTCATCAAAAACAAAAATACTTCCTTCCCAATATTTATCGGGATTGTCTTTTGTGTAAGTAACAATTCCGCCTTCAAGCTGGTAAACATCTTTAAAACCTTGTTCGACTAAATAAGCAGAGGCTTTTTCACATCTAATACCTCCGGTGCAATATGTAACAACCGTTTTATCTTTATAATCTTTCAACTCATCGGCGACTTTCGTCCAATCACGGAAGGTATTCATTTCAGGGGTTACTGCATTTTTAAATCTGCCAATTTCACTTTCATAAGTATTTCTTGCATCGACAATTACAAAGTCTTTATTCTCTTCATAAAATTTATTTAGTTCATCCGGTTTTAATCGTTTACCGGTTTTTTGTAAATCAACTTTTCCGAAATCAGCATGAACAATTTCATTCTTGACTCTTACATGAGTTTTGAAAAACGCATGTTCATTCGCGTCATCTTCTTTGAACCATATATCGGAAAACTCCGGGTAACTTTTAACTTGTGATTTGTACAATTCAATATTTTCTATTGTGCCGGAGACGGTACCGTTTATTCCTTCATTAGAAATAAAAATTCTTCCTTTGATATCGTTATCCAAACAAAATTGTAAGTGATCTTCTCTAAATTTTTCCGGGTTTGAAAATTCGATATACTTGTAAAAAAGTAATACTTTATATTTGCTTTCTTGTTGGTTCATTTATTCCTATTAATTCTGTTAATTCGGGAAACAAAGATAGCAAATCCGATTTATTAATTAAACGAGAAAATACGGAGGAATAACATGCAGCATTTTATAGTGGAAATAATTTATAAAGCAGATATATCGGTTATTGATAAACTTAGACCGGCTCATAGAGAATTTTTAGATGAAGGCTATAAAAAAGGAATAATATTAATGTCCGGTCCTCAAGTACCGCGAACAGGCGGAATCATAATTGCAAGAGCAGAATCAATGGAAAAACTTGCAGAGTTTCTTGATGATGATCCTTACCAGGTAAATAAAGCAGCGGAATATCAATACATACAATTTGATCCGCGCAATCATCAAAACTTCTTAAAAGAATGGGTAGAAGGATAGGCATATCTGTTTTGTTAACTTTGCTATTTATATATTTACAACTCGTTTATGATATCAATAAAAGAACCCATATTGAGTGTTGGGCTGATTAAAAGTCCTAGTATTAATCTTGAACTCTACGGAGATTTCAGGATTAGAAGCGTTAACTATAATTTCAGCGGAAAATTTACAGCTTATATTGAAAGCGGTAAGATCAAATTAATCGGTGCTGAATTTTCTCAAACATTTGACGGATTAATTTTAGAACCTCGCGATCCTCTCTCGGAAACATTTCTGTTAAAAGACGTAACGATTGGTATAAATTTTCATTGGCAGCAGCAGAAAAGTTTTAGATTCCACGGTGCGCTTAAGTTGATTATTTGTGAAAATGAAATAATGGGAATAAACCTTGTTCCGCTTGAATCATACCTTACAAGCGTTATCAGTTCCGAAATGTCTGCTTCAAGTTCATTGGAGTTATTAAAAGCTCACGCAATAATATCAAGAAGCTGGGTTATTGCTCAACTTAGATCAAAAAAACAAAAGAAAGAAAAATTAAAAACCGAATTTATTACCGATGATGAAATTATTAGATGGTATGATAGAAGCGACCATGATTTATATGATTTTTGCGGGGATGATCACTGCCAGCGTTACCAAGGTATTACAAAAAAATATAATGACCGGGCAGTAACTGCTGTTGAAGAAACCCGCGGAGTTGTTCTTACTTATAGAAACGAAATATGCGATACAAGATATTCCAAATGCTGCGGAGGAATTTCAGAATCATTCGACAATGTTTGGCAGCCCGAAAAACACGAATATCTATCTTCGGTAATTGATTACAAATTTGAACCGGAGAACTTCAACTTAAGTTTATCAGATGAACAAGCGGCAATAAATTGGATCAACGGAAATCCTTCCGCTTTCTGCAATACTAAGGATGATAAAATTCTTT
>CAYLVF010000297.1:0-3866 GCA_964387045.1 uncultured Melioribacter sp.
CATCGTAGAATTAGCAAAAGATTATAAATACAAGAAACTTCCTACAACCGACCCCGGAGACTTAGCCGATTGGTTCCACAGAGGTGCTAATAAAGGCAACCTTGTTGAATATTTACAAGGATTTGAGCACACAATTGCACTTATGCAGACAAAAGATTCATTAAAACGAATTGCTTTTGAAATGATGGAAGATATGGCTAATGACGGAGTTTGTTATGTTGAAACTCGATTCGCTCCCGTTTTTCATACAGAAAAAGGGCTCCATTATGATGATGTAATTGAAGCGGTTTTAGAGGGATTAGAGCTCGGTAAAGAAAAATATGGTGTAGGATACGGTCTTATAATTTGTGGAATGCGTAATATGAAAAATACGCTTGAAATTGCAGAGATAGCAGTAAATTTTAGAAACAACGGGGTTGTTGGTTTTGATTTAGCGGGTGAGGAGGGCGGCTACCCTCCTAAGAAACACATTGATGCATTCCAATTTATTAAACGAGCAAACTTTTTTATAACCATTCATGCCGGAGAGGCTTTCGGTAAAGAATCAATTTGGCAAGCAATTCAATTTTGCGGTGCTCACCGAATAGGTCATGCAACACATCTTTCCGAAGATATCACTTTTGACAGGGACGGAAATATTGTCGGGCTTGGTGAATTGGCTCAATATGTATTAGATACTCGGCTACCGCTTGAAATATGTCTACTAAGCAATGTCCATACAGGTGCAGTTGATAAATTAGAAAATCATCCTTTTATAAAATTATTCAGACAAAAGTTCAGAGTTTTTCTTAACACCGATGACCGGTTAATGAGTGATACAACCTTAACAAAAGAGTATCTTACGGCAACGGAATTATTCGATATAAGTTTAGACGAAATCGAAAAGTTAAACATCAATGCGATGAAATCTGCTTTCATACCGTATAATGAAAGATTGGATTACATTTACAATGTAATTAAACCGGGCTATCAACAGATTAGAGAAAAACTTCTGTCCTTAAAAGAATAAACTATGGCAAAAAAACTCTTCAAGAATTACAATTATTCTTTTGATTCAAACGAAAGAAAATTATTAACCACATTTTGTAAGCAAATTTTAAGTCAGCTTTCTTCCGACGAAAAGCTTTTCCGCGAATTGAAAGTTTTTCAATCGATTCTTGATAAACTTAAGGAAGCCGCTGACGAAACTAAACTTACTAAAGATGAATCAACAAAATTATCTCTTTACTTGAGAGAGAATTCAAAAAATATTGAGAAACAAATCGACAAAAGTTGGTTCATCAAAAAGTGGTTGTTAAAGTCGATGCACAAGCAATACAAAAGTATTCTTATAAATCATTTCAGTGATTAAAATGAAAAAAATGATTAAAGAAATCAGAGCACCACACGGTATCAATCTTTCATGTAAAGGATGGATTCAGGAAGCCGCAATGCGGATGTTGATGAATAATTTAGACCCGGATAATGCCGAAAAACCCGAAGAGTTAATTGTTTACGGCGGGTCTGGCAAAGCAGCACGAAATTGGGAAAGTTATGATGCTATAATTTCTTCTCTAAAAAATTTAGAGAATGATGAAACTCTACTTGTACAATCCGGTAAACCGGTCGGAATTTTCAAAACTCATACCGACGCTCCTCGTGTAATTATCTCAAATTCTATGCTTGTCCCCGATTGGGCTAACTGGGATGAGTTTCGCCGACTCGAGAATCTTGGATTAACAATGTACGGACAGATGACTGCCGGAAGCTGGATTTATATTGGAACACAAGGAATTTTGCAAGGCACGTACGAAACATTTGCAGCTTGTGCAAATCAACATCTTAACGGCACACTTGAAGGTAGATTTTTATTGACCGCCGGTTTAGGCGGAATGGGCGGAGCTCAACCACTAGCTGCTACAATGAATGGTGCTGCATTTTTAGGTATCGATGTTGATGAAAAGAGAATCAAAAAAAGAATTGATACCGGTTATATTGATATTATCAGTTATGATCTTGATGAAGCATTGAAATTAGTTCTTAGTGCTAAAGAGAAAAAGAAAGCATTATCAATAGGATTAGTTGGTAACGCCGGCGATATATTACCAACAATTCTCGAAAGAGGAATTATTCCCGATGTTCTAACAGATCAAACTTCTGCTCATGATACGTTAAACGGATATGTTCCAATGGGAATGAGTTTTGAAGAAGCTTTAAAATTAAGAGCTGCCGATCCCGATGAATATATCAGTAAAGCCCGTTCAACAATAGTTAGACATGTAAAAGCTATGTTAGATTTTCAGAAAAAAGGAACAGTAACATTTGATTACGGCAATAACATCAGAGGTGAAGCAAAAGAAAACGGTGTAATTAATGCTTTTGATATTCCCGGTTTTGTTCCCGAATATATTCGTCCATTGTTTTGTGACGGCAAAGGTCCGTTTAGATGGGCAGCTCTATCCGGTGACCCTAATGATATTTATGAAACCGATAAAGCTGTTATTGAAACTTTCCCCGAAGATGAAGCACTTATTAGATGGATTAAATTAGCTCAGGAAAAAGTGCACTTCCAAGGATTACCAACAAGAATTTGCTGGCTGGGTTACGGCGATCGAGCAAAAATGGGAAAGATATTTAATGATCTGGTTGCCAGCGGAAAAGTAAAAGCTCCTTTAGTCATCGGAAGAGATCATTTAGATTGCGGCTCAGTTGCATCACCGTACAGAGAAACTGAAGCGATGAAAGACGGAAGTGATGCAATTGCTGATTGGCCGATATTAAACGCATTACTAAACGCAATCGGTGGTGCAAGCTGGGTTTCGGTTCATCACGGCGGCGGTGTTGGTATTGGCAAATCAATTCACGCGGGAATGGTTATAGTGGCTGACGGTACAAAAGAAGCCGAACAAAGATTGGAACGTGTTTTAACTTATGATCCCGGTATGGGGATTATTCGTCATTCAGATGCCGGTTATGAAAGAGCAATTGAGAATGCGAAAAAATTTGGTGTTAACATACCAATGATGAAATAAAATAAAACTTTAATCCGAGGTTGAAAATGAGTGAGAAGATGAAAGTATTAATTGCAGACAAATTACCGGATCAATATATCAAAAAACTTCAAGACCATGATCTAGAAGTTATATATGATCCGAAGCTTGGCGAAAATGATTTACCGGCTGCGGCAAAAGATGTTGATATAATCGTTGTTAGATCTACAGTTGTAAATGCCGAAACAATTGAGAAAGCAGAAAAACTAAACCTGATTATTAGAGCGGGTGCCGGTTATAATAATATCAACGTAGCGGCAGCAAACAAAAAAGGTGTGTATGTTGCTAATTGTCCGGGTAAAAATGCAATAGCCGTTGCCGAATTAACTATGGGGTTAATGATTGCCCTCGATAGACAAATACCCGATAATGTTAGTGATTTCAGATTGGGAAAATGGAATAAAGCAGCCTATTCGAAAGGGAAAGGTCTGTTTGGTAAAACTATTGCAATAGTCGGGTTAGGAAATATTGGCAGAGAGGTTGCAATACGCGCCCGTGCTTTTGGTATGAATGTTTATGGAAAGGATATCTCTAGAATTGAAGGAGTTGAGTACAAAGATTTTTCGGAATTTGATCAAGTTCTTCCGTTAGCTGACGTTGTTTCACTTCATTTACCTTTAACACAAAGCACAAAAGGACTTTTCAACGAAAAGATGTTTTCATATATGAAAGACGGTGCATATTTTATTAATACATCACGACCCGGCGTTGTTGATGAAGATGCACTAATTAAAGCCGTAAAGGAAAAAGGTATAAGAGCCGGACTTGATGTTTTTGCCGATGAACCTGAAGGAAAAACCGGGGAAGTAAAATCCAAATTACAGGGTGTTGACGGAA
>CAYLVF010000298.1:0-3860 GCA_964387045.1 uncultured Melioribacter sp.
TGATTTCTTCTTTTTATATGCAAACGACATGGTTTTGAATTTCTATCCAAAGTTTGGTCTCCGAAATGTTAAAGAAAATATTTTTATCTCCGAATCAATTCCATCGAGAGAGAAATCCGGTGTGCGAAAATTGAATATCACAAAAAGTGAAGATTATTCCTTGCTTCTTGATCTGTTACAGAATAGAAAACCAATTACGAAAATTTTTGGTGCGGAAAATTATTCTTTTATTACAATGTGGCACATCTTAAATCTATACAGGAAAAACATATTTTATTTGGAAGAAGTAAATGCGATTTTTGTTAAAAAGGAATCCGGCGATACGCTGCATATCTTAGAAATTTTCTTTACGGAACTATTCGAGTTAGAAAAGGCATTACCGAAATTAATTGAGTCGGATTCAATCAAACAAATCAAATTTTATTTTCCGCCCGACCAACTTAATTATCAATTTCAAAAAATAGTTGAAGAAGATATCGGTTTGTTTATACTTGGCGATGTTGATTTGGCGAATATGCATTTTAGATTTCCTACAACCGCGATTACTTAACAATTTATCTATCAATCCAGTCGAACAAATATTTGCTATAGTACTGAATGCCAAACGCTTTTAGAAAATCGATATACTCTTTTTTAAATGTTTTTGTTTTGTGGTGTTCTTCTTGATTCATTACATATTTGATTACGGAATCTCTTTGAGAACGAGAATATGAGAAAGCACCATATCCTGTTTGCCAATGGAATTTGCATTGGAGAAATTTATTTTCATTAATCCATTTTGAAGAATTGGTTTTAACAATTCGAGCAATTTCTGATATAGAATTTATCGGATTCAACTCAAAGAATGCATGCACATGATCCTTATAACCATTCACCGCGAGAGGATGTTGATTGTTGCCTTTTAAAATGCCACTAATATATTTGAATAAATCTTGCCTGAAATTATCTTTCAGTAGATTCTCTCTTCCCTTTACTGCAAATATTAGTTGTGTATTTATTTGTGTGTAAGTGTTAGCCATTTTATTACTATCTCCAGTAAAAATTAAAAGATAATAATTTCGCATCTACGATGCTCTTTATGTAGGTATAACTTCCGGTTACCATAATATCGCTTCTACGAAGCTTTGTTTAAGAAAAATTACTCCGATTGCAGGATTATCATTCATCACGAAGTTAGTGATGGAAATATTTTCGAAGAATCAGCACCCTATACTGTTAATTTAAAATTTGTCTGTCATAAATTCTTTTCTCTTGGGGTTAACTGCATTTCTCAGCACCGTAGGTGCAAAATTATGGTAAACAAAGAAGAAAAAAAACTATAAGTGCCGTAGGCACGGAATTAGTGCGTTGTGAAAAGAAGATTAATTTTAACCCGAAGATTTTTCCGAGTTGATGCCATGCTTATCAAAATCCTGGTGAGTGTTCTCTTTGATCAGAAAATATTTTCCCCAGATACGCAGAAGACCGTAAGAATAAATCCCATAATCATAGCCATCTTTCCACTTGATGCTTAGTCCGTAATTACCGACTAGCTCTATATTTTCAATTTCATACTTTCCGGGTTTGTCGGGACCTTTTGGTGGCGGAGCATATTCTCTCCAAAGAATTGTCTCCCCTTTGTTTTCCGCATCGGGTGATTCATCGCGCAAATAAGAGAGGGGATAACGATAAACCTCACCGTCATCCCACTCAATTAAAAGTGTTTCTTTGTTTTCTAATTTTATTTTTGTTGGTTGTGTCATAATCTATTTGGCCCACAACAAAGTAACCGTTAGCCGTGTGTTTAAATATTAGTTATTACCGCCCAATATTATCGGCAAACCATCCTTGCCTGAACCGACAACCACAATTTTTGTATTCTGAGATTGGGCAAGTTTTTCAGTTGCTTCAATACCTTTCCATCTAAGTAATTGTTCGTTGATTCCTTCGGAAACAATATTTTGGAAATCCGAAATACCTTTAGCTTCGATTCTTTTTCTTTCAGCTTCCTGCTCTTCGCGTTTAAGTACAAACTGCATACGTTCACTTTCTTGTTCAGCCTGAAGTTTTTCTTCAATTGATTTAGTTAGACCGGGAGGAAGAATAATCTGCCTCATTGCGGCAGCCTCGATTTCAATTCCGCGGGGACCAACAAGTTTATTCAACTCATCCATTATATCATTTGCCAGCTTTTCCCGGGACGCAGTGTACAGGGCTTTAGCCTGGTAATTAGCCGTAACACCTCGTACAACAGATCTAAATTGTGGAAGCAGTATAATCTCCGAATAGTTTGGACCAACGGTTTTATAAATCTCGTTTGCTTTGTCGGGACTTAATCTGAACAGTAAACTTATCTCAAGGCTGACACTTAATCCTTCATCGGAAGGGACATTCATTGTTTCTTTGAACTCCTGAGTCTTGATACTAAACTTGATAACATTTGCCATTGGATTGACAATATTAACACCGGACTTTAATGTGTTGTCGCTTACCATACCGAGAAAATCAACAACACCGACAGTACCGGCAGGAACGACTGTAAATAATTGTAAAACAACAATAACACCGGCTATACCAAGTCCACCCAAAGCAAGAGTTGATTCTTGTCTTCTACCTCTTTTTCTTAGGTTTGAATAAGCTATGAAAGCCACTACCCCGGCAATAATTGCAACTATGAATAACATGATTCCTCCTTTGTTTTATGTTTTCGTTTTCTATTAATAATTTCTAATTATCGATATAGATCAATCTAGTACCTTTTTTATTAGCGCAGGTTTCTCCACTTTTTTATTGATGAACTCAAGCGCCCCGGCAATCATTTGTTTTGCAGATTCTATTTTGTCTTCTTCGTCCGTAAATAATTCTACAAGTTTATCACCATTATTTATTTTGTCGCCTATTTTCGGATAGAAAATTAAACCGGCTTTAAAATCTATTTTATCATGCAATGTTTGTCTTCCTGCGCCAAGCTCTAAAGCCGCCATTCCGATTTCATATGTGTCAACCGATTTTAAGTAACCTTCCTTTTCTGCATAAATTACTTCTTTATGTTTTGATTTCGGATATGATTCGGGATTATGAAGATACTTTACATCACCGCCTTGAGCTTTTGTTATCTCAACAAACTTGTCGAATGCTTTCCCGTTTTTAATCAGGTCATTAGAAATTTCAATTCCTTCTTCAACAGATTCCGCCTTACCCCCGAGATAAATCATTGCTCCGGATAAGGTAACCGACAAGGTTTTTAGGTCTTCAACTTCTTTACCTTGTAAAACTTTAACCGATTCATAAACTTCAAGAAAATTACCAACGTAATTTCCTAAAGGCTGATTCATATCTGTTATATATGCCATAACTTTTTTGTTAAAAGATTTTGCCGTATCAATTAACGATTTTGCAAGAGCGATTGAATCATCTAATGATTTCATAAAAGCGCCGCTGCCGGTTTTTACATCAAGTACAAGTCCGTCAATTCCGGCTGCTAATTTTTTGCTCATTATACTTCCCGTAATTAGCGGAATTGACTCGACTGTTGCGGTAACATCACGCAAAGCATAAATAAGTTTATCAGCAGGGGCAATATCTTTTGTTTGACCGATTAGAACAGTTCCACAAGAATTAACAACTGAAATGAATTCATCTAAATCAAGATCGGTTCTGAATCCGGGAATGGATTCAAGTTTATCTAAAGTACCGCCGGTATGACCCAGACCTCTTCCGCTTATCATCGGAACTTTTACTCCGGCTGCCGCAGCAATCGGTGCAAGTATTAATGATGTTTTATCTCCGACACCCCCCGTAGAATGTTTATCAATTTTGAATCCTTCAATAGAAGATAAATCAAGAACTTTTCCGCTGAACAACATTACGCTTGTTAAAGC
>CAYLVF010000299.1:0-3853 GCA_964387045.1 uncultured Melioribacter sp.
ATGAATTTACTTAACTCTAAAATCCATTTACACAAACTATTTTACAGACTCAAAAAAATATTTCAACTTCGCTGATTACAGAAGCCCAGATTTATAATTTTGTTCAACAATGTGATTGTGCACTTATCGGAGCCGATAAAATTCTTGCCAATGGAAATATTATTAATAAAGTAGGTAGTAATCTATTAGCACTTGCTTGTAAAGAGCTGAATAAACCATTTTTGGTTTTGGCAGATCAATCAAAATTTAGCGCAGATAATAAATTTTTACAAAAGGAAAAAAAGCGAGAAGAAATTTTTCAATCGGTTAATAAAAAAATAAAAGTTCACAACTACTACTTCGAAGAAATAAAGAAGGAATTAATCACAAAAATCATTACAGATTAATCAACGAAACCGTTTAGTCAGATTAACAAACACCCGTCCGTAACTTTCTTTATGCTGAAACACTCCTTCATAACTAAGATTGCAATAAATTGAATCGGTGATTCTAAACGAAAAGTTGGTTTCAAATATATTTTGAGTTTGGTCCGGTATATTAGAATCGAACTTGTAAAGCAGGTTTCTGTAACCCAAACTCAAATTTAGCATCCCGCTGAAAAGATCTTTATAAATTCTCATACCGATTATTTTTCCGTCAAGATAGCTTGTCTGGAAAAAACTTCCGTTTACTGATACAGAGGAATTGATTATTGGAACTTTTGTATAAGAAATACTTCCGTTAAAATTTCTCGTAGGTTTAATATCATCCGGTCTAAATCTATATCCACCGCTAAAATTAAAAATGAGGTAGTTAATTGGTCTCAAAGTGACCGATAACCTCACTCCTTGTCTGGTTTCGGATGCTAAAATACTGTCTGCCACTGATTTAAATGTTTCGTAAAAAACAACATTCTTTCTTGCATCATAGGAAGCAGAAACAGAAACAAATCGAACCGGCGAATAGCGAGCAAGAAAATAAAAGCCGGTTAGATTAAATGTACTTTTCGCCTCACCTTTTTCTCTTTTATACAAATCAATTTCGGTTGATAAGAAGATATTAACATTATCAATAATATTGTTGTTGTGTTGTAAATAAATGAAACGCCTGTCGGTTTTGAAATTGTTTGTCTGCTGAAACATTGCAAGTGAATTCCGGATATATTTATTATCAAAGGAATCGGTTCTTGCAATGTAGCCGCCGTATTCAAAAAGTTTTGCATTAAAACCGTAATCTGTAAAATGCGGACGAGAGCCGACAACTATTCCATAATTAAATGCTTTTGTCTCTGATTCAAATTGAAAACCGTCTATAGTACCTATATTAGATAAATTTGAGTTAATCCTTCTGCCAAACCAAATATTAGTTTTTTCCGAGAAATCATATTTTAATGCGAGGTTGTAGATTTTTAGAGCATTCATTAAGTTATCTTGTACTTTCACCCACTCGTGTGTTCTATAAACAAAAACCATGTAACTAGTTAAGGAAAAATTAGAACCCCCTACATAATCGTAATTTAACGATGAAAGATATTTCCATCTTTGAGTATTTATTGAACCGGATTGATTAGTTAGATTTGAATAAGACGTTATGCCTATTCTTCCGTAAAATTTAGATTCTCTTTTTGATAATACCGGGGTTGTTTCTTGAATTTTTATCTCTTCGTTAGAATCAAAAATGGTGGATTCAGTTAAGACTTCAATCGGTCGTATGTTTTTTTCTATTTCAGGTATATATTTTCTGAATAGTTTGTCTCCGACTTTAAAATCAATTCTACTTTCGACGGCACAGGAAGTACTTGATAAATATTTTACTATTCCGCCGAAGCGATAGCTAATATTATCAAGAAAGAAAAGAGAATCACCGACTTCAAGTCTATCAAAATTTTCAAATCGTACATAAATATGCTGGGTAGTTTTGTATGTAATTTCACCAGGTACATAATCAAGGGTTTGAGCAAAAACGTTAAATGAGATTACAAGAATGAATATTATACTTCTCATCAATCCACCCATTCTTTTGAATGCGGAAATGAAATATCTTCTCCATCAGGATGACAACTATAGCAAGCAGTACTTTCATAAACATACCCTGTAACACCTTCGTGTTCATCATCCATATCTGCTTGGTTATGTTCATGACAATCGATACATGAAAAAACTAAATAGTATGAAGGATTAGTATGGCAGTCACTACAGGCGTTCCATTCATTCCTGTGCTTACCTGAGTATATTGGGAAATATTGACCATCATGATTAAACGTAGAAGGGGTCCAAGCATTTTGGCTATGACAAACCTCACAATAAGTTGGGAATTGAGCTGTTGCATGAGGTGGTTCTGTAGTTGAATTATAATCCTCTTGATGACATTGATAACAAGTATTAGGTGTGTTGTTGTAGTCACCGTTATGACAATCGATACAATTATTGCCGATTGCCGCATGCGCGCCTATTAGTTGAAAGAAATTATCATGAATCGGAAACTGTGCCGGATTCCAACCTGGTTGTGTAGTATGACATTCTTCACACTCGGTTGTTAATCCTAAATTTTGGTGGTTCGGATTTGTCGTTGAATAATAATTTTCATTATGGCAATCAAAACATACAGTGCTTGTTCCTACAAAACCATCTGAGTGACATTCATTACAGCTTAGATTTATATGTGAACCCGTTAAAGGAAAATTAGTATTGTCATGATCAAATGATGTTTCCTGCCAATTAGATATATTATGGCATTGCTCACAATTTGTTGGATAACCAAGATTGGAATGATTAGGAGCAGTAGAATAATCATTTTGGTGACATGCATAACATAGATTAATTGATTCTCTAACATCAGAAATATGACAAGCAGAACAATCAGTAATTTGATGCCCGCCCATCAATTCGAATCCTGTAGATGAATGATTAAAAGTTGACGGTATCCATGCTTCGATTGTATGGCATTCTTCACAGCTTAATGATAAAACAAGAATTTGATGAGATGGATTTTGTGAAGCTCCATATTCATTATTATGACAACTGTAACAGACATTCTCAGTATTCTTCACGTCAGTTGTATGACAAGCAGAACAATCAGTAATTTGATGACCGCCTATCAATTCGAACCCCGTAGTTGAGTGATTAAAAGTTGATGGTACCCATGCTTCTGTGTTGTGACATTCTTCGCAAATATTTGATAATGCTAATGTTGGGTGTGATGGATTTTGACTAGATTGGAACACGCTGCTGTGGCAATCATAACATAGGTTTGAAGTACCGTAGTAACCGTTTGAATGACAATCTTGACAAAGCAAAGTTTTGTGTACGCCGGTAAGTGGAAAATTGGAATTAGCATGATTAAAAGCACCTTCCGATGTTCCGTCGGGATGACATGCAAAACATTCTTGACTTAAATAAACATAACCGTCAACTCCTTTATGTTCATCATCCATATCAGTTTGATTATGCGCATGACAATCAATGCAGCTAAAAATTGCAAAGTTATTTTGACTCGTATGACAATCTGAACAAACATTCCATTGCCCGGTATGTTCACCGGAATAAATTGGAAAATACTGAGCATCGTGATCAAAACTTGCAGGCTGCCAGGCTGTTTCATTATGACAAGTTTCGCAGTCGGTTGAAAATCCCGCGGCTTGATGAGCCGGTTCTGTTGTTGATTCATAATCTATTTGATGACAACCAACGCATTGATTTGGTGTATTATTGTAATCATTAATATGGCAATCGGTACAATCAACAATTGTTAGATGAGCTCCCCTCAAAACAAAATAATCGTTATGGTTCGGAAATAATGCCGGTGACCACCCGGGTTCCGCTGTATGGCATTCTTCACACTGATTAGATAAACTCAAAGTGAGATGACTTGGATT
>CAYLVF010000300.1:0-3848 GCA_964387045.1 uncultured Melioribacter sp.
TAAAACAAAAATAAATTTTAACTTAAAGCAGCAACACTTTTTGAACATTATACCCGGAATGACAAAAAATAGTTATTAAAAAATTATTCTGATGCTCTCAGCTTCTACCTCAACGTTCTCTCAAACAATTTATAAATTCTTCTATACTCATCAACCCAACTGCTTGGTTCAACAAAGCTATGATCTTCCATAGGATAAATGGCTAATTCCCAATTATCTTTACTCAACTCTATTAATCTTTGTGTTAATCTCACAACATCTTGAAATTGAACGTTCACATCTACCATGCCGTGACAAATTAGTAAATGTCCTTGCAAACCTTCGGCAAAATAAATCGGTGAACTTCTTTTGTAAGATAATGTATCTTCCTGTGGTGTGTTCAAAATGTTTGCCGTGTAAGGATGATTGTAATGCGCCCAATCTGTAACGGCACGTAGTGCTGCACCGGACTTAAAAACATCAGGTTGATTGAACATTGCCATTAAAACAATAAATCCGCCGTATGAACCACCGTAAATACCAATTTTATTCGGTTCGATATTATAATTCTCAATCAAAAATTTTGCACCGTCAACATGATCTGATAAATCTTTGCCGCCCATGTATCTATAAATATCAGTTCGCCAATCTCTGCCGTAACCGGCGCTTCCGCGGTAATCAATATCTAAAACTGTATAACCTTCATCGGCAAGTAAATGATGAAACATATATTCACGTGAATAACTGCTCCACCAATCGTGAACATTTTGCAAGTAACCAGCACCATGAACAAAAATTACAGCAGCACCATTTCTATTTTCTTCATTTGGTTGATAAATTCTTGCCGGTACTTTCTTGCCGTCTTCAGCAGCGAACCAAACTATCTCCGGTTTTATCCATGGATAAGAATGAAACTCATCTGTTCCGCCGAAAGTTATTTGTTTCATTTCCGCACCCGGCTTGTTTTCCATCAAATATAACTGCCATGGTTTATTTGATTCGGAATATCTAATTGCAAGCATTTCTTGATCCGGCGAAATATAAACTTGATGATTACCATGTCGAGTTGTAATGCGTTCTCTTAAATCTCCGTCAACCGGCATTCTATAAAAATCTCTTACGAACGGACTAGCTTCACTTGAAACAAAATACCACCACTTACCATCGTTTGAAATTGTGGGACCTGTTCCGGCGGCATTACTTCTTGCGGTTCCGGTAATTTCAAAATTGCCTTCTGTTAATTGTTTCTTCTTGCCCGTTTCAACATTTATTGTGTATAGATGAGAATAACCTGATTCTTCCGATTGATACCAAATATGTTTGCTATCCGGTATCCAGCCGTGATGAGTATCTCCTGCTTTCCAACCGGAAATACCTGGACCGCCTACCCAAGCTTCGTCTCTTTGTCTTTCTAATAAAGTAAGTGTAGCATTCGATGGAATGAAATGCATCAGCCATCTGTCTTTGTTATCCATCGAACGGATTAAAACATAAGAATGTTTTCCGTCAGTCGAATAAAAAGGTCCGTAATAATAAACATCTCTCGGGTCATCATATTTATCATCTTCGTTTTCTTTTTTGAAATCGGGTTTATCATATATGCCCGGAATCTGTTTTCTATCAACAAAGTAAACTGTATCATTTTTAATATCGTAAACCCCGAGGTCGTATTTTGATTCCGGTGAGCCGACTTTTGCTCTCGCGGTTATATCTTCGGTATACCCGGATTCGGTAATGTAGTTAGGAACTTTTGTGTATTTATTATCGCTTGGATATTCAATAGTAATAAAAGTTACAAAGTCTTCGTTCGGTGAAAGAAAAATATTATCAACCGATTTATTTCCTACATAAATTTCTTTTGGTCGTTTTAGAGCTAACAATTCTTCTTCCTTTTTCTTCTTCTCCTTTTCTTCCTTTCTCTCCTTCAATGTTTGAATAAGCGATAATTCTTCTTTCTCCAACCATTTTTCTCTATCGGTTTTAGATTTCTCTTTCGGTTTATTCCCTTGTCTAAAATCAGTAAGTTGTGTTAGTAATCCGCTTTCAAGTTCAATCGAAAAAAGATTGCTGCTTCTAACAAACAAAATTTTCTTTTCATCATGCGTAAAAGAAGGAGATGACTCACGCTCTATTGTATTTGTGAGTTGTTGAATACTCATCGAAGGAATATCTAATAAAAAAATATCACTCTCTTTCAAATAAACTTTTTTAGTTCTGTCCTTGTTGTATTCGCCTCTTTCCGGAATTAATTTTTTTCTTTTTTCCAACGATAATTTTCTTAATCCGCTACCTTCTCGATTAACAACATAAGTTGACTCGGCTTCAGCATCGCCGGGATTCCAATTAAAATAAACTTGTTTTCCGTCTTCCGACCACCAAATAGAGCTTGATACCGCACCGGTCCATTTGGGATCTTGCATGATTTGTTCAATAGTAAGTTTTGGTTTTGTTTGCTCTGAAATTTCTTGAGAATGCAGATAGATTGGAGTTATTACGTATACTAGAACTAAAAATAATTTTACAGATTTGAACATCAATTCCCCCATTGTTATTCTTTATTTTGTAGTACTATAATTGTTACCTCAGGTGTGGAGTTGTATCGTATCGGAGCTACCGACATACCGAGTCCGCGGTTAACAATAATTTTCATTCCATTCAGATAAAAATCACCTTTAACATATTTTGTCTCCATTAAAGTTGGAGTCAGTTCAATAAATGGAAATAAAATTGTTAACTGTCCACCGTGCGTATGCCCGGCTAAGAAAAGATCATAACCTAACCGATTAGCTAAACTAATTAAGGATTCATTCGGTTGATGAGTAAGAAAAATACTTATATCATATTTGTGATTTTCGTTTGCAAGCAGTTCGAGTTCGGCGGGATCAACTCGTCTCGAATAAGTAAATGTGGCAAAAGCAATTTTTATTGTAGAAGAATTGACTTGAATGATTCTATTATCATTATCAACCATCTCAACTCCGGTTGTTTCGAGCGCTGCAGAAATTTCTCTTAAACTGCGGATATGATCATCACGATACGCCCAATTATCGTGGTCACCGACGCATGTGTAAACTCCATATTTGGCTGATAAATTTTTAAAAGCATCGGCACCCTGCTGAATATATCTTGGTGTACTTGTAATTATATCACCGGCTACTAAAACTAAATCCGGATTTGCTTCATTTACTGTTTCGATATAATTATTTAATCGTCTTTCGTCGGTATACCAATCCGCTTGAGTATCGGCTATTAAAGCAATTTTGAATCCTATTAAATCTTCCGGCATATTTTCTACTTCCAATGTTGTAACTCGTGTTGAAACAAAATTATAATCATAAGTTATTCGCAAGGGAACATAAATAAAAGATGCACCGATTATTACTAAAGTAATTATTGAAATTTTTCTTTTTACACTTTCTCTGTAGTTCTTATATAATGGAAAAGTTATTAATCTTACTGAGTCGATCGGAAGAAGAAATACAATACTTTGAACAATGATTAATACCGAGGTCCAAAACGGATAGACCAAAAGCCAATCAAAGAAAAAGTTTTCTACTGCCGACATTCTTCCGGCACCACTTATCATCAAATAAATAAAATAAATTACAAGAATTGCCGGGTAGAGATTTGTAAAAATTATTACTAACCGGATTACTTTCTTAAGCTTAGCTTTGTCGAAGTTGGGAAATATGTTTGTAAAAGAATTTTTAAATCTTTTATAAAAATAGAACTCAACTATGAAGAAAATAAATAAAGCAAGAGTTAACCGCATTATAAAGGACATAAACCGTTACCAATACAATATTTAGAAGACACAATTAAGACGCCGATAAAGATACTTAAGTTCTCTTAAATTTATTAACTACTTT
>CAYLVF010000301.1:0-3842 GCA_964387045.1 uncultured Melioribacter sp.
CTTTTATCTCCTATAATGTTGTCATCTACAACGGAAATACCGCCTCTCCAACCTTGTTCGTAAAGTATGTTAAGTTCGTTGATAAACTGCTCTTTACTTTTTGCTCTTGGCTTGCGTCCGTTCAACATTGTTATACTGCAAAACTCGCAATCATACGGGCATCCTCTTGAATATTGAATGCTCATTGAAGCATAGACTTTCTTGTTGAGCAAATCCCATCTCGGAACAGATGTCAATGATATATCGGGAAAATTGCCGGATCGATAAACTTGTTTAGGAATTCCTTCTTCCAAATCTTTAAGAAAAACCGGAAGTGTAATTTCTGCCTCATCTAAAACAAAATGATCAACGCCAAGTATTTCTTTATACTGTGTTGTGCAAAGAGGACCGCCGGCAACTACTTTGGTCCCGAGTCTGTTGCTTCTTCTAACTACTTCTTTAAATGAGTTAAATTGAACACTCATTCCGCTTAAGAAAACATAATCCGCCCATGTAATATCTGCATCGTTTAACTTTGCAACGTTCATATCGATTAATCTTAATTCCCATTCTTTAGGGAGCATACCGGCAACTGTTATTAATCCCAACGGCGGTTCGGCAGATTTTTTCGATACAAAACTCAATGCATCTTTAAAGCTCCAAAATGTTGGGGGAATTTCGGGGTAAACCAATAATATTTTCATCGCAGACCTCTTTTTGATAATACTTAAAACTATGCATGATTATTATGCCGATATTTTTATAAACTTATTGTAAAAGAATTGTAAATACTTGTTACACATATAATTTATTGTTATTTATACACTGCAAGAGCTTTGGAAATTAAGCAAATCATTAATGGATACACTTATGTTTAGAAGGGATTCCTTCGTTTTTCATATTCTAATATTTATAGCTGCACAAATTGCCTGGCTTGGCATACTTGGACTTTGGATCTATTGGTATGTTTCGAATTATATAATTTATGAGAAAGTCGGCGAACAACTTTCACCGCAATTGGATGTTTATAGTCCGAACGTTTGGATATTAATTGGCGGAATAATTCTTATTGTAGGAGCCGCATTCATACTTTCAATATTATTTAGAAATTACAGCCTTCAGTTAAAACTTGCGCGGTTATACGATAATTTTATCGGTAATGTAACACATGAATTAAAATCTCCGCTCGCATCAATACAACTTTATCTGGAAACATTAAAATCACGAAACGTTCCCGAAGAAAAGCAGAAAGAATTTTTAGATTATATGATGAAGGATGCCGGCAGATTAAACAACCTGATTAA
The DNA here is from genome assembly GCA_964387045.1 of uncultured Melioribacter sp. Classification (GTDB taxonomy): domain Bacteria; phylum Bacteroidota; class Ignavibacteria; order Ignavibacteriales; family Melioribacteraceae; genus SURF-28. Next base: position 1,284 of record CAYLVF010000301.1, read on the forward strand.
TTCTATACTTGATATATCCGTATTAGAGCAGAAGAGAATCTCACATAATTTTAATGTGTTTAACTCGGAATCGGTAATCAAAAAGATTATTGCCGAAATTGCAGAGCAAGTTAGAATACCTGTCGACTCTATCAAAATTGAGGGAACACCCGAATGCGAAATTGTAGTTGATGAAAATGCCTTAAAAATTGTCTTCGATAATTTAATTGACAACGCTATCAAATATTCGGTTGACGGTCTGAATATTCACATCAACCTAAAGAATCAGTCCGGTAAATTTATTATTGAATTTAGCGATTCAGGAATAGGGATACCCGCAAGTGAGTTAAAAAAAATCTTTAAGAAATTTTATAGAATTTACAGCAGCAACATACCAAGCGTAAAGGGAACCGGATTAGGATTGTATTGGGTAAAAGAGATTATCAAACATCACGGCGGAAAAATTTCCGCCTATAGTATGGGTGAAAATAAGGGCGCTACATTCCGAATTGAATTACCGATTTATAAAGTATCGAAAAGAAGATGGTTGAATAAATTATTAAAATTCTCTAAGAAGAATTAAATAACACGAGTTGATATAAATGGAAAATAATTACAAAATCTTACTTATCGAAGATGAAGAGTCACTTGCACACGGTTTGGAATACAATCTTACCGAAGAGGGATATGAAGTTAAATGGGCTAAGGACGGTAAAGCAGGATTACAAATGTTTGAAGAAGAAAGTTTTGATTTAATTGTTCTTGATATTATGCTCCCCTTCTTAGACGGGTTTGAGCTTTCTTCAATAATAAGAGAAAAAAATCCCCAGCTTCCGATATTAATGTTGACCGCACGAAAAGGCGCGGAAGATAAAATACGCGGTCTTGAATTAGGTGCGGATGATTATTTAACAAAACCATTCAACCTGAATGAACTTCTTCTGCGTATCAAAGGAATGCTTAAGCGTAAAGAATGGTATAAAAACATCTCTTCGATACCTGAGGTATTTACCTTCGGGAAAAACAAGATTGATTTTGAAAAATTGACCGCCCAAACAAGTACAAAAAAAATAATCTTAACCCTTCAGGAAGCAATGGTATTAAAATATTTTATTGAAAATAAAGGCAGAGTAATTACTCGTAAGGAATTGTTGGAAAATGTTTGGCATGTAAATCCCGATATTGAAACAAGAACTGTCGATAACTTTATTTCGCGTCTTCGCAAATATTTTGAACCCGATCCTGCGAATCCAGTATTCATTAAAAGTATTCACGGGGCAGGATATATGTTTGAAATAAATCCCCGGGATTTATAACAGAAGTTCTTAATACGTGATTAACAAATAGAAATTTTTTAATGGAAAAATTCCCGAGATTATCAAACCTGCAATTTCACCTTCTTAGAAATGTAAACGAACAGCAAACTTACTAAGCTGAAAAAGAAAGTCGCTGCCCACAAAGCAGTCGGGCTAAGTTTATCATAGATAAACGTACCCAAATAAGGCGCAAGCATAAAAGAAAGACTGAATACCATTTGATAGAAACCCATGTACTCCCCTTTTCGATTTTCGGGTGCAAGCTCCGAAGCCATTGTTGCTGCACCGGGGAAGAAGATCATTTCACCGAAAGTCCAGATTACAATCGAGATAATCAGTATAGTTATTGTATCAGCAAATATTAAAGCGCCGAAACCAATTCCGGTTAAAATAATTCCGAGATATAATGAGTTCTCGTCTTTCCACCCGGTCATTGACGCATTAAGCGGAAGTTCAATTAGAATTATTAAAACAGTGTTGACTGCAATAAGCAACCCGAATGTTGAATTTGAAAATCTCAAATACTCTACAACATACAAGGGCAGGGTTGACATAGACTGCATATATACAATTGATACAGGCAACGCTGCTAAAAGGAAATATAGATATGCCTTGTTTGATAATGCAGAGAAGAATGCAGTTTTCTTTTCAACTAAATTTGCTTTTTGATCTTCGTCGGGTCTTTTTCTTAAATCCCATTTTACAACCATTAGAAAAATTCCGGCAGCAAAACACGTTGCGGCATCAACATAAAATAATAGACTGTAACTTATTTCGCTTAGCACGCCGCCGATAACCGGACCAATACTCATCCCCAAATTAATTGCGAGTCGGTATAACGCAAACGCGGTTTTTCTTTGCGCCGACGAACTTTCGTTTGAAATAAATGATAAACTTGCCGGTCTGAATGCTTCGTTTATTATTGCCCACAAAAAACTTAACAGAAGTATTAAGTAATAATCATGTATAAAAGAAAAAATAAAGAGAAAAACCGCAGAACCGAACAAGGATATTTTCATTAATTGAATTTCGCCTATCTTGTCGCTCAATCTGCCGACGAATGGTGCTGATATAAATGCACCCAGTCCGTAAACAGCTACTACAAGTCCGGCTCTTGTTGCGCTCTCCTCCAAACTCTGCGAAACATACAGCGTAAGGAATATAATAACCATCGTACCGCTTCTGTTAATAAGCGATGCAATGGATATAAGCCAAATGTTTTTAGGAAGACCTTTAATTCCTTTCCAAGGATTCACGAGTAATT
>CAYLVF010000302.1:0-1510 GCA_964387045.1 uncultured Melioribacter sp.
TGAGTTCGGAGAAATGTTTTTAATTCCCCAATCAATAAGTTTTATCTCTTCTAAAGTTTGTCTTGTTTGGTTTGTTAACTGCTGAAATAGATTCGAGAGGGGACGCGAACTCAATATCTCTTTTGTGAGCAAATCTATTTTAGTCGCTTCACTTAATTTTGAAAAATTATCGATTACACCTGAAGTAGAGAATAACTCATCAACTGCGCTTCTAATTAATTTTGAATTTTGCCGTATATCTAACTTCACAAAATAAAATCCGAATGTTTCTATTTTTTTAATCAACGGATCGACAAATTTTTCTGCAATAATTTCACCTTCATTTTCGTTCAGACTTTTTCTTATTAATAAAAAATCAGCCATTAGTTCAGTCGCATTTTTATAACATACTCCTTTCTTCAATAATGTGTTGGAAAGTTTTTGATAAATTACATAAAGATAAGCCCTGTATATTTCGGATGGTTCACGAAGTTGTTTGTCGGTATTGGGTAATGTCAACTTTGCTTGGTTTTGTGTTAGTTTTGTTTTCAGTTGTCGTGAAACGTTTTTAAGATAAGTCGAGGTACTTAAATGTTCATAAATGTGGTTAAGGTCGTCCAGGTAAAGTTTTAAAATTTCCTTTTTGTGAATGTTAAATGTTTTCTTCGTTATATCAATTGATACAAACGGATGACCGTCTCTATCAGCCCCGATCCAGGATCCGAATTTGATTAACGGCGGAAGTTGAGCATCATATTTTAGCGAAGAATTTAAATCATGATTTAACTTGTTATAGAAAACCGGCAGTTCTTTGTAAATCACATTTTTAAAAAAGAACAATCCTCGCATTACTTCATCTTCAACATTAATTTTACTGAATCGAATTTCATTCGACTGCCAAAGAAGTGTAATCTCTGCTTTTATCTTTTCATAAATATCTTTTTGTTCAGTGTCGGATTTGAACATCAATTCATTTTCCAAAAGAAGATTACTGATGCGCAGAATTTTCTTTAAAATTGTTTGTCTTGTCGCTTCAGTTGGATGTGCAGTAAAAACGGGAATGATCTCTATTCTTGAAATTATTTGCCGAATATCCTTTTTCGTAAGCGCGAGTGATTTAATTTGATTAAACGATTCCCGGAAAGACCCGATTCGACTAGTTTCGGTTTTGTCTTCGTTCAGTTTATCGATTACAATTTTATGAACCTCGTCTGCTGCATTAACTAAGATGAAATAAATTGAGAATGCTTTAATAACGTTATGTGATGTGTTTAAATCTAATCCGCCGACAATTCTTTTTATTTTACTTTTTGCATGTGAATCTACACGAACAACTTTTGTAAGTGCACGAAGTTTTTCAACGGTATTAAATAATCCTACACCCTCTTGTTCTTTTAATACATCACCTAAAATAAACCCAAGTTCTTTTATGTTCTTACTTAAGTTACTTTCGCTGTAAGCCAAATTTATGTTCATAAAATGCTTATCCTTCGTAAGTGGTTTTTATATTCACATGGAAGATAACGATTAA
>CAYLVF010000302.1:1520-2965 GCA_964387045.1 uncultured Melioribacter sp.
AATAGGTGAGGGCAATAAAATAATTCATTTGATAGTTTAATAGGGTTACAATTTTCTGTAAGTTTGACAAAACAAAAAATAAAATGATATGAAAAATAAAATTGCTGTAGTAACCGGTGGCGCCGGATTTTTAGGTTCGCATCTTTGTGATAGATTAATTCAAGAAGGATTAAAAGTAATCTGTATTGATAATCTGCTTACTGGTAATATAGCCAACATTGAACATCTGTTCGGGAATGAGAAATTTGAGTTCATCAAACACGATGTAACAAATTTTATTCACGTACCGGGTAAAGTTGATTACATTTTACATTTTGCATCACCGGCTAGTCCGATTGATTATCTTAAATTACCGATACAGACATTGAAAGTAGGTTCACTTGGTACGCATAAAGTTCTCGGGTTGGCAAAAGAAAAGAATTCGGTATTTCTGCTTGCATCCACATCTGAAGTTTATGGCGACCCGGAAATTCATCCGCAAAGTGAAGACTATTGGGGTAATGTAAATCCAATCGGTCCGCGAGGAGTTTATGATGAGGCAAAACGTTTTGCAGAAGCTTTAACTATGGCTTATCATCGTTATCATAAAGTTGATACAAGAATTGTTAGGATATTCAATACTTATGGACCAAGAATGAGATTGAATGACGGCAGAGCTTTACCTGCTTTTGTTTCACAAGCAATTAAAGGTGAAGATATAACTGTCTTCGGTGATGGTAAACAGACACGAAGTTTCTGTTATGTGGATGATCAGATTGAGGGAATTGTTAAGTTGCTTTTCTCTAGTATCCATGAACCGGTTAATATCGGTAATCCCGCCGAACTTACAATTGAAGAATTTGCGAATGAAATTGTTGAACTGACTAATTCAAAAAGTAAAATTGTATATAAAGAATTGCCGGTTGATGACCCGAAAGTTCGTCAACCCAATATTGATAAAGCAAAGAAATTATTGGGATGGGAACCGAAAGTTGATAGAAGGGAAGGAGTTCTCAAAACGATTGAATACTTTAGAAAGATTTTAGTCTAATTATTCTGTGTACGATTTTTTTAGAGTACTTTAAACCGAATTCTCAACACACCCTCATCAAAGGAAGTTGAAATTATTTTGAAAGTCCCGATTTCACTTGTGCGGGAAACATGTTCGCCAATGCATGGACAAGCGTCATAATCACCGACTCTAATTATTCGAATATTTTCTCCGGCATCTTCGGGTAATTTTTCTAAATTGAATTTTTCCTCAACTTCATTTCTGGTATAAAATTCTTCAATAACCGGTAAATCCAAATTAATTACATCGTTTACTTTATTTACAATTTCTGTTACTTCTACCGGCAATAGATCTCTATCAAAGTGATAATCACATTTAGATTTTTTCTTTTCGATATGCGCACTGAATGATCTGCCGCGGTTGAATTTTCTAACCATTGTCTGGTTTAAAATAT
>CAYLVF010000302.1:2975-3832 GCA_964387045.1 uncultured Melioribacter sp.
TCTCGGATCGTAAGATTTTCTTTCGCGCATGTCTATTTTTTTTAATAATAATTTGGAATTGAATATAAACAAAATCATCAACTTGTTGAAACTGCTAATTCATAAATGAACGAACAATTAATTGAGTAAACAAATTTATTATCTTTAACTTATGAAAATTATCCGCTCAAAAATATTCGAGAAATACTCGGAAATTTCTTTTGCCTTTTCTACAAAGATCGGATTGAACAGAGAAGCTCCGTTCTGTTTTAATATGTCGAAATCTGTCGGCGATGATAATAACATAGTCGATGAAAATAGAAAAAAATTCTTTTCGTCAATCGGATTAACATCATCTCAAATCGCATTTCAAAAACAAGTTCACGGGAGTGAAATTAGTATTGTTGAAAGACTGGGACTACAAGGTACAAGTGATGCAATGATTACTAAACAAAAAAATATTGGATTAGCAATTTCAACTGCGGATTGTACTCCGATCTTTATTTATGATCCCGTTAAAAAAATAATTGCGGCAATTCATTCCGGCTGGAGAAGTACCAAAGAAAAAATAGTCGAAAAAACTTTGCAAAAATTAGGCAGTGATTTTCATTCAAATCCCGCTGACCTATTAGTATATATCGGTCCCTCTATTTCACAAAAGAACTATGAAGTAAGTAACGAATTTGAAAATCATTTCGATAAAAAGTATTTAATAGAAAAAAATGATAAATATTTACTCGACTTAAAATCCGCCAATGCCGATATGCTGATTGAGTTTGGAATCATAAGGGAAAATTTGGAAATTGGTGAACTATGCACATACGAATCGGACTTTTTACATTCATACAGAAGAGACGGGAAAATCTCCGGCAGAGCTT
>CAYLVF010000303.1:0-3831 GCA_964387045.1 uncultured Melioribacter sp.
TTTCTCTTGTTCGAGGTGAAGAAACTGTCCCGTATTTACGGTTGCTTTATCATTGCATGGATTACTGCTACCATTAATTAATCTGCCTTGAGTGTTTGTTGTGCCAAGCAATCTATCCCATGTGGTGTCTATGTGTGCAATCTTAAAAGTAAGTGTAGTGTCTTCTTTATATAAATTACCTTTTAATGTTGATAAATAATCAATAGGGGGCGTATCGTACTGAACACCGTTACTCATTATAACATAAGGGTCTGATGACAATTTTGTAAATCCATGTAGTTGGATGAAAATCAAATTTGAATTGTTGTTTAACATTTGCTCGGTAGTAATTTGAAAAGTGCCGTCAAAAGTATGTGCTTGGTCGGACATTCTGTAAGCTTCACTAGCATCACTGCAGACGCTTGTCGTACCATCGCAGATAGAATATGTACTACTGCTGCACCTGCTTGTTCCGCTCAAAAAAAATGCACGTGCACCGACTTCTCTAAAAACAAAAAATCCTTGTTTGCCTGTGTTATAATCTTTCTTCGGATGCGGACTTTGAATTACCAGCTGCGCTCTAACGGGGTAAGGATTGAAAATATATGTTCCCCAGTACTTAGAACCATTCTGATCCATTTGAAGTAAATAATACGTAACATTTGGCGAAACAGAATTATCTGTATATTCAACAATTCTATAATCGATTGAAGATGCAAGCGTATGCGCCGCGGAGTAATTTCCTGCCAAAATACTATCAACTATTTCAGCCCAACTGTTTTGTTCATTTACGGTGGGATGTAAGTAATCATTTCCACCTACAGAATCCGGCATATTGCTAATAATATTGTCAATGTATGTTTGCAGATTTCCGTTCATTTGGTCTTGAGCAAAGTTAGTAATGTTTACTATTAAGAATAAAATTACAATTCGTAACATTTCTTTTTACCTATTTACTTAATTATAAAAAACTTTAGGTAAATAAGACGCAATATGCGATTAAAAGTTCAGCTAAATAATACAACCTCTAGAAGCGATTTAATTTGATTCTGAATTGAAGAGTTATTAAAATACCAATTGCAATCCCACCCCAAAATATTTTTAGGAGTTTTAATGAAACGAACAATTTTTTTAATTGTTGTCCTATCAACTTTAATAATTGCTCAATCTGATAAATGGCAAAATCAGATTGACGAAATAAACAAAGCAATGATTGAAGCAGTAATGAAAGCCACCCCAGAATCAACACTCCACTTTTACGTTGAAGACGCAGTTACAATGCCGAGCTATGTGCCAATGATGGTTGGAACCGATGCAATGCTAAAATCATCTGAAGAACAAAAAGACAGTGATGTAAAATGGCTTTCCTTTGAGTTAAAAACTAAATTCGTTTGGGAAAGCGGAAGTTTTGTTGTTGAAATAGGGAATTATGAATATTCAATGGAAATGGCGATGCTGTCCGAACCTTTTTTTGATGTTGGAAAGTATATGACCGTGTATGAAATTCAGGGAGACGAAACACTCAAAATTAAAGCGGAAATTTGGAACACTGATTTAAATCCGTGGGAGATGATGGCACCACCGCCACCTCCTGCAGAAGAAATGCCGCCGCCACCCCCTCCAAAAGATGAAGAATAGTTAATCAAATTTACTTTTAAGAGATGACCTTTGACGGTTATCTCTTCTATTTTATTGCTCATGCTCATCTTGTTTAAGTAAATACTATGTTTAGAGGTCGCTAATTCAAAGAAAAAAAAATCAAGGGAATGTTAGAAACTCACTTCTTTCAATATTTTGGTGTAATTATATAAATAAGTTTCCAGTTTTTTCAACTTATACTGCATAATAAATCTTGGGTGATCAAAAATAATTATCTCTTTGAAAAATTTTAATTCGTCATTGATTTCCTTTAGATAATCGGCATTCTTTTTCCCAAAAGAAATAACAACTTTATCATTTGCTCCAAAATCAATTTGCTGTCTAAAGGTCTCTATGATCTGCGGTTTTAATATTTTATAAATTTTTTGCGAATCATAATAGTTATAATTCTTTCCGTCCTTGATTAATGCTAAAGGATAAAGTGCGGAGATAAAAAACTCTGAATAAAACTTTTCAATTCCACCGAAACTATCAATCAACGAATATACAAATCTGCTTGAGAGTTCCGGTTTTTTATCGAACCTGTTTTTTATTCCGCATTTATCTTCGAGATTAATCGGATCTGTAAAAGCTATACCTGTTAACCCGCCGCCGAATCTGCCGGGGTTTATACCGACTATAAAGGTTCGCTTATTATTATCATGGTAAAACTTATTAAAAAACTTTTGCACTAGACTAAATGTAATTTCCGAATCATACGGATTCATTACATCCACTTCATTCGGCAGATTATTAGGCAATTCAAGATTTTTATAAAATCCTATTACTTTCTCGGCGAACATATTAACTCAATAATTATCAGGTTTTATCTCCGGCAAAGGTAAAAAGAATTTGAATAAATATTATCTTTGCATAAACCTAGAAAGCAAGTATGAGTACCGATTATAATTACCCTACAATAAGCGAAGAAGAAAAAATCATTCGCCCGACAAAAGTTGAAGTTGACTTATCCATTCTGAAACAGAATTTCTCAGCAATTAAAAAACACACTGCGCCGGCAAAAATTAATATTGTACTTAAATCTAATGCTTACGGACACGGTCTAGTTAGGGTAGCAAAATTATTGCAAGAAATTGGCGCTGATTATCTCAGCGTTGCGGTTGTTGAAGAAGGAATACTCCTACGAAAAGCCGGAATAAATATACCGATATTGGTTTTAGGCGGTGTTTGGGGTAATCAAGTGCCTCTTTTTATTAATTACGATTTGCATATCACAGCATCTTCACTCGAAAAAGTAAAACAGATAAATGAAATTTCCACCCAATTAAAAAAGAAAGCAAAAGTCCATATTAAGATTGATACAGGAATGGAACGAATCGGAGTTCATTATTATAATGCTGAAAAGTTTCTAGAAGCAGTTTATAAATGCGAAAATATTTTAGTAGAAGGAATTTATTCTCATTTTGCAAATGCCGATTCGACAGATTTAACGCATACTAAACTTCAGTTTGAACGGTTTCAAGATACACTGCAATTTTTTGAGAAACATTCAATTGCAACTCCGATTAGACATGTGGCAAATTCCGGCGCTGTTCTACAAATGCCTGAAACATTTCTGGATATGATACGCCCGGGAATTTTGTTTTATGGTGTTTATCCAAGCAAAGATTTACCAAGAATATTAGATGTTAAACCGGCATTAACTTGGAAATCGCTAGTTGTATATTTTAAAGTAATTAAACCGGGTCATCCGGTTGGTTACGGATTAACTTGGCAGAGTGATAAAAATATCAGGGCGGTTACGGTTCCGGTAGGATATGGGGATGGATATTTAAGAAGCATGTCACACAAAGCAAAAGTTCTGCTTAATAAAAAATTATATCCCGTTATAGGTTCAATATCTATGGATCAGATCGTTGTGAACATTGGAGATAACAGCGCTTATAACGGTGATGAAGTTTTACTATTAGGAAGTGATGGCACAAACTCAATTACCGCAGAAGACTTAGCCGAATGGGCTGGAACTATTCCGTATGAAATTCTTACAAACATTAATACACGTGTGCCGAGAGTTTACAAATAAATAAAACCAGGTAATGTCTCATAAAACAATATTTATTGAAAAACTACTTGTCGAATTGGCTCATAAACACTTCGGTTTCGTTTTCTCGTCTTTGCTTTTCCATTAAATACTGCAATTTCGATCTTCTTTCGCGCATCCAGTTGTTAACCTCTATACGAAGTAGAAAACAA
>CAYLVF010000304.1:0-3805 GCA_964387045.1 uncultured Melioribacter sp.
GTTTCAGCATCAGTTATTGATCCTGCAATTATGAAATTCGGATAAATTGCTACAGCACCCATTTCATCATGTAAGAATATACTTCTCTTTTGTGAACCAAGAGCTACCGACCAAAACATAACTTGACTCGGTAGATTTAGTCCGCAACCTTCAGAGCCGGCGCCATTACTATTACCGGCAGGTCCATGATGACTTAGACCCATATGATGACCAATTTCATGCAGGGTAATCGTAATCAAATCCATTTGACTGGGGCTGCCATCTGTCGCCGGGGGAAAACCAGCTGCGTTATATATATAATCCGATTCAACTGCATGATACCCACCAACTGTAGAAGTACGAGTTGACGAGAATGCGATTGTATTTGAACCTTGTGAAAAATTATCATAATTATTGTCAAAATATAGCAGATTAATTCCATCACCTGCCGCACTATTTGCATTAGTACGCGGACCCATTTGGAATTCAAAATAGCATCCTTCAACTGCATTCCATGTTTCAAGAGCAGTCTGTATGTGTTCATCGTATGAGTTTGGTGTAGCTACATTCATTTGAATAATGAAAGGAAGATCTTCAGCCCAATAGCTTCTATATACTCCTTCCGGATTTGTAATAATACAGAACCCGATAATCGCAGAAGCAACTAAAAGTAAAAATGATTTTTGAATTAATGTAAGTTTTTTCATTTTCATCTCCCCTATTCCATTCTCGATAATGATTGAACTTTGCCGAAGAGATCGAATAATTGATATTCACCTTTTAGATCTTCTCCAACTTTTTGGTGTAAAGCATCAACAAATTCTATATCATTAAATCCATTGACTGCATACTTTACGCCGCCGGTCTCTATAACGACATATCCGCCGATTGCCATAGAATGAATCCAATAATTACCTTTCCAATCAACTAAGAAGAAGAAAACTTCATCACCTATTTCATAGTTTGGTTGACCCGAAATTTCATCGGCGTAGGGACCCACCTTTCCACCAAATTGTTTAACTGTAATTGTTTCACCAATTCCCTCTCCTTTTGCAATATCAAAAACTTGAAGAGTTAGATAGGTATTAATTTGTTTTCCTTCCCACACTGAAATTTTATCAATTACTTTCCCGTGGACTATAACATGGGATTCGGAAATAATTTCTTCCAACGTAGCTTTTTCGACTATGATCGCGCTTAATGAAAGCGTCAAGCCGAGAAGCAAAATAAGTAACGCTGGAATTTTTACAATTCGTTGCATCGCATACTCCAATTTATTATTGTGATTTTGAAAATAGTTTTATCTATACTTTATAGGGTTTGCAAGATATACTTAACAATTGTTTTAATCAAGTGATAAAAGTGTGTGGCATTTCTCACATCAGCAGTAGATCATCAAAAATATTTTGGATAAAAAATAATTTTAATGTCTTTATCGTATTAGCATATTTTTTTTTATTTTGCGGTCATTCTTTACAAATAATTGCTGAATGGATACTCGATCTAAAATTGAAATAATAAATAAGTACAATTATTTATTTGAGCTTGCCAAAAACGGTAACGATAGTTTCATTAATCATCTTTGTAATTTTCTAGTAAATTATTTTGATTTCCAATCCACAATTCTTTTCAAAATACTTAAGGAAGATTCATTCCAAGTACTCGGGAAATCTTCCAACGCAAGGAAAAACTTCCTAGTTGGAAGTGAATTTAAATGCAGTGTATGCAAATCGGTCAAATCATCATCTACTTCATTCAATAGTGATTCACAGTGTGAACTTCAGATTTCCGAATATCTTGTATATGAGATGTGTTCAAAATTTGATATAGACCAAACTAACTCCGTTCTTTTAAAGATTGCTAAGAAAACTGCCTTTACTCAAAGCGATTTCGATAATATCAAGAAAATTACCGAACTGCTTCAATACATTCTAAAAATATGGAGTGAAGCTAAGGGTGGAAAATTCACAACGCTGGACCAATCATTCAATGAGATTGTTAATAAAACAGTTTTAGGTCTTCGTAATCCTGCAAATTCAATTATCGGTTTTATCTCAATTCTAGACGAAGATAATTTAACATCAACACAAGCAGAATATGCACAAACAATAAAGAAGCATGCCCAGGATTTGCTTTCCTCACTTAATGATTTATTGGATGTGACAAAATTTGAATCAGGAAAAATTTCTGTTGATGCAAGGCAGATTGAACTAAAATCATATATTGATGATTTAATTAAACTATTCTCCGAAAAACAAAAAGAAAAAATCACCTTCAACGTTCAAATCGATTCAAAGATTAAACCTTACTTCTTGACCGACACACAGAAGCTTCGTTATATTTTACAAACCTTAATTCATACATCTCAACACCTTGTGAAGGAAGGTGAAATTAAAATCAGTATTACCAAAATCAACAATCATCTCAAGTTTGAAATCAGTTCCGATACGGGTGGAATAGCAATAAAAGAAGGTAAAAATATTTTTAGACCCTTTGAAATAACCCGGATCGACAAATTACGCGAAACAAACTTAACGGCTTTAAGCTTCACTTTGGTTGAAAAATACATTAATATATTAGCTGGTGAAATTTTATTTTCGTCAAATCAAAATAATGGCTTTAAATTCATCTTCACAATTAAGGGAGAGTCAATGTCTCAATTAGAATCAACCTTGTCGAGTTTACCTAAACCGGATAAACATAACAAAGTTTTGGTAATTGAGGATGATTATGCAACCTCAAGATTATTAAGTAATTATCTTAACAAATGGGGTTATGAGCCTTCGGTAGTGAATACCGAAGAAGATACTCTTGAAATAATTGAAAGAGAATTATTTCTAGCTGTTTTACTCAATATTGAATTGCCTAATACAAACGGGCTGGAACTTCTTAAAAAACTTAACGAGCATCCGAATCTCAAAAATACTCCGGTAATAGTTTCGGCAGTTGAAGCCGACCAGCAAAGAGCTTTTATGCTTGGCGCTGTTGAATATTTTGTTAAACCGATAAACTATAATTATCTCGTCGAAGTTTTGACTAATTACAAACTCCGTAAAGATTCTAATATACTTTGTGTAGATGATGATCTTCCCACATTGAATTTGTTAAAACAAGCAGTTGATTCTGCCGGTTTCAATGCGGTTGCTGAAAACATATCTGCTAAAGTTATGGATCTAATTAAAGATAAAGATATTGATCTAGCAATCATTGATCTCGATATGCCCCACCCAAATGGTTTCGAATTAATTAAAATCATAAAATCCGAAAAACGCTTTTCCAATCTCCCCATAATTATTTATACAGGGAAAGAAAATTATCAAGAGGACTTAAAACAGATAGACGGTCTATTTGAAGAACTTTTTGACAAGCAAAGTACTAACATCGAGGATTTACAGGAAGTAATGAATTCGATGATTAACCGGTATGAAACTCCCCCGCCTGCCGTAGAGGTTATCAAGAAGAAAGATGTTATTAAAATACTTTTAGCCGAGGATTACAAACATTCGCAAATTATTGTTACACGTCTGCTTAAGAAGAATAATTTTGAAAATGTTATTGTGGTTGACAACGGTGAAGATGCTCTTAACTATGCAAAGAAAGAAAAGTTTGATTTAATCTTGATGGATATGCAGATGCCTATAATGAATGGGTTTGAAGCCACAGAAAGCATAAGAAGACTGGAAGGCTATAAAGATACTCCGATTATTGCGCTTACCGCATTTGCAATGAAAGGCGATAGAGAGAAATGTTTGGAAGCCGGTGCTACCGATTACATTCCTAAACCAATCGATAGTAAAGAGTTTATTGATAAAGTGAAACATTATAC
>CAYLVF010000305.1:0-622 GCA_964387045.1 uncultured Melioribacter sp.
AGTTAATTTTCCTTTGCTTGATAAGCTGCTTAAGTCCGCCTGTCATATGCGATATTACTTCATTTTTCCAAGCACGAATTCTATCAATGTCTATTTCTGGTTTACCGAATTTAATTCCCCAATGCTCGGCTTCTTTAGCTTCATTTAGAAGTTTGGCAATATGCAATAAGGCTTTCGAAGGGATACATCCGCGTTGTAAACATACTCCACCAGCTTGATCATTTTTATCGATTAACGTTACTTCCATTCCTAAATCGGCAGCCATAAAAGCCGCGCCGTATCCGCCTGTACCAGCACCAATGATTATTATTTTTTTTGACATAATGTTATTTCCAGTATTTTATTATTATCCATCTTAATCTTACTCATACTCTTAATCTTAATCGCTTTCAATTACTTCGTAATCTTCGCCTTTTTCATATACCCGATTAGAGTTGCTTTTTATTAAACCGACAAGCATTGAGATAATGTCTTTTAAAATTCCTTTGCCTTCTAGATTATCAGCCTCGGATATTAGAGTTTTTCTTAGTAATACATCTAAAGCAGCCGCTGATTCTAATGCACTGCCCCTTGAAATATCAAAATAATTACATCTATCTTTACTTGTATATTTTCCATTCCC
>CAYLVF010000305.1:632-3801 GCA_964387045.1 uncultured Melioribacter sp.
ATATTTAATACTATTGAGGTAGATGCATCATCAAGATGTTCGATTACTTTCGGTCTTGGCTTTACTTGTTTTATTTCAAGTTTGGATACCCATTCAACAAAGTCTAAGGCTCTTTGATAGACTTTTAGTTTTTCATGATCAAACATAATCAGCCTCCTTTTGGATTAAGATTATGATTAAGATTAAGAAATAACTTTCTTTTTTATACTTCTTACAATAACATCCTAAACGGATTTTCTAATGATTCAACTACCCATCTTAAAAATCTGATTGCATCGGCTCCGTCAATTATTCTATGATCATACGATAAAGATAAAGGAAGCATCAATCTTGGAACAAACTCACCGTCTTTATAAACAGGTTCATAGTTCCCTCTCGAAACGCCAAGTATCGCAACTTCGGGAGAATTAACAATCGGAGTAAAATACGTTCCGCCAATTCCACCGAGATTACTAATTGAGAAGTTACCACCTTGCATTTCATCAAGCGATAATTTTTTATCGCGCGCTTTTGCAGCAAGCTCACCAAGTTCAACTGAAATTTCTGTAACATTCTTTTTGTCTGCATCTTTAATCACCGGGACAAGTAAACCGCGATCAGTATCAACCGCGATCCCAACATTGTAATATTCTTTTCCATATCAATGCTGCAATTGAATTGAGGAAATTTTTGAAGTGCCTCTGCAATAATTTTTACAAGAATTGCGGTAACAGTAAGTTTTCCGCCTGCTGCATCGACTTCTTTAGAATATTGTTTTCTTAACTTTTCGAGTTCAGTAATGTCTGCTTTATCAAACTGGGTAACGTGAGGAATAGCAGACCAAGCATAAGATAAATGCTCGGCGGTTTTCTTCCTGATGTTCGACATTTCTTCCCGTTCAATTTTACCCCATTTTGAAAAATCCGGAAGCGGTTCGGCTGATACACCGATTGTTCCTTTTCCTTTGCTGATTTTTTCATTAAGATTTTTTGCGAAGGCTTTTACATCTTCAAATGAAATTCTTCCGGCGGGACCGGTTCCTCTAACTTGATGAATATCGATCCCAATCTCTCGCGAGAATCTTCTAACACTCGGTGAAGCCGGTGCAATTTTATCGGGTAACTCTTTTTTGAATTGTCTTGCCGCATAAGTTGAATCAGAAATTTGAGGGATTGACTGAGGTTTTGTTTCCGCTTCAGCTTTGGTTTCAGTTTTTTCTTCTTTCTTTTCCTCAACAGCTTTTTCTTTTGGTTCGGGTTGTGATTCTTCTTCTTCGGAAACACTATCAGTTAATTCAATAACTATAACAGTTTCACCGATTTTAGCTTTTTGACCTTCTTTTATCTTTACTTCTTTCACTTTACCGCTTTTATCAATCGGCACTTCCACGGTTGCTTTATCTGTTTCGATTTCCAAAACGGGATCATCTTCATTAACTTGATCACCGGCTTTAACTAATACAGCAGTTACATCAGCACTTTCAATATTTTCACCGAGTTCAGGTAATTTGAATTCGTAAATACCGCCTTCTGCTTTTTGCTTTTGTTTTGAAGATTCCTTTTTTGTTTCTTCCTTTTTAGGTTCTTCTTTTTTGTCTTCTTTCTTAGCTTCTTCTTTTTTTACTTCATGTTTCTTTTCTTCTTTCGGTTCGGGTTTTTCTTCTTTCGCATCACCAGTTTCTAAAGTCAATATTACTTGCCCCACCTTAGCCGTATCACCATCTTTAACATGCACCTTTGAAACTTTACCGCCAACGTCCGAAGGGACTTCAACTGTTGCTTTGTCAGTTTCGATTTCAAGAATAATATCATCTTCTTTAATAACATCACCTTCGGAAACAATTACTTTTACAATCTGTGCTGTTTCTATATTTTCTCCGAGTTCCGGTAATTTAAATTCGATAGCCATTTTAATACCTGCGTTTAATTTTCAAATTAAGATTTCAGTGGATTTGGTTTTTCCGAATTGATTTTCAAATCCTTTACAGCTTTTTTTAATACATCGGCTTTAAGTTTACCGTCTTGCACTAAAGTATGAAGTGCTGCATAAGCAATATGTTTCGCATCAACTTCAAAGAAATCTCGAAGAGATGCTCTTCCTTCACTTCGCCCAAAACCAAAAGTACCGAGTGATGCAAATTGTCCCGGCAAATATCTCGAAATAGAATCGGCTAAAATCTGGACATAATCAGAAGCAGCAATAAAAATACTTTTTTCATTTTTTGTTATTTCTTTTACAAAAGGTTCTTTCGCTTTCTTCGTCGGATTCATGCGATTGTACCTTTCGATATCCATTATATCACGGTGTAATTCTTTATAACTTGTAACGCTCCAAATATCGGCAGCGACATTAAATTGTTTTTCAAGAATTTCGGCAGCTTTCCTTACTTCGTTCAGAATTGTTCCGCTGCCCATTAAATGAGCTTTTGCTTTTGCATTTTTCTTTTTTGATTCCTGGAATTTATACATTCCCTTTAGTATGTTCTCTTTTGTTGCAGTCTTTGGCATCGGCGGTTGTTCATAACTTTCATTCATTACGGTTATATAATAGAATAGGTCTTCTTGCTTCTCATACATTCGGTAAATACCATCACGAATAATTACTGCAAGTTCATAAGCATAAGCCGGATCGTAAGCTTTTAAATTAGGAATTGGATATGCGAGTAAATGACTGTTGCCGTCTTGATGCTGCAAGCCTTCACCGGCAAGCGTAGTTCTGCCGGCAGTTGCACCGACTAAGAATCCTTTTGTTCTCATATCTGCGGCAGCCCAAGCTAAGTCGCCGACCCGTTGAAATCCAAACATTGAATAAAAGGTAAAGAACGGAATGATATTAATCCCGTGATTTGCATAAGAAGTACCGGCTGCAATAAAAGAAGACATCGAACCGGCTTCGGTAATTCCTTCTTCCAAAATTTGTCCGTCTTTAGCTTCTTTATAATAAAGAAGGCTGTCTCTATCAACCGGTTCATAAAGTTGACCGATATGCGAATAAATTCCTATCGATCGAAATAGAGATTCCATACCGAAAGTACGGGCTTCGTCCGGAACGATAGGGACAATAAGTTTACCGACTTCTTTATCTTTCAACAGCTTTGTAAGTATTCTTACATAAACCATTGTAGTCGATGCTTCCCTTCCTTCTGTTCCTTTATAAAATTCTTCAAATAATTCTTCAGAAGGAGTTTGCA
>CAYLVF010000306.1:0-661 GCA_964387045.1 uncultured Melioribacter sp.
CTCGATGGGGGGTAAACCGTTAAAAGGTAGATTAAATATTATCTTAACAAGAGATGAAAATTTCAAAAAACCGCATGATGATGTAAAGGTGTTCGCATCAATCGAAGATGCTTATGATTATTGTGAAAAACAGAATTATGAAAAAGTTTTCGTTACCGGCGGTGGAGAAATTTACAAAAGAGAAATCAATAACGTTGATGAGTTGCTCATCAGTGAAATGAACGTTGAAGCGGAAGGGGATACATTCTTTCCGGAAATAGACAAAGATATTTGGGAAGTAGCTGAAGTAATTGATTACGCGGAATTTACACTAAAAATTTATAGGAAAAGGAATTAATCTTTGTGCCTTAACGTCCCAGCGGTAAATCTTTTGAAAATCAACTGCTAGACACTGAGGGATTAAGATTATGAGTAAGATTATGATTAAGAGTAAGATAAAGATATTACCCGAAAATATTTCGAATAAAATTGCAGCCGGCGAAGTTGTCCAACGTCCGGAATCCGTTGTTAAAGAATTACTGGAGAATTCTGTCGATGCAAATGCAAAGAATATAGAAGTATATATTAAACAAGCCGGGAAATCTCTCATCCAAATTGTTGATGACGGCGACGGAATGGGTGAAGATGATTCCGTTCAATGTATTCAACGTCATGCGACAAG
>CAYLVF010000306.1:671-3774 GCA_964387045.1 uncultured Melioribacter sp.
TTCTTCAGTAGAAGATCTCGAAGAAATTAAAACTTACGGATTTAGAGGTGAAGCTTTAAGCTCAATTGCTTCGGTTAGTCTCGTTGAAATAAAAACAGAAGAACATGATTCGGAAATCGGCACATTAATAAAAAATAACGAAAGCGGTGAGTTCATAAAAGAAAAAGGATCATTCCCGAAAGGAACTTCGATTGCTGTAAAAAATTTATTTTTCAACACTCCGGCAAGAAGAAATTTTCTCAAGACAAATTCAACCGAGCTTAAGCATATAATTGAAACATTTAAAAAGATTTCCATCAGCAGACCGGAGATTTCTTTTAAATTTTACAACGATGATGATCTTATATTCGATTATGCAGACGGTACCTTTGAAGAAAGACTTCAGCAAGTTTTTGCCGATAATATTTTAGATGCAGTAATACCCGTAAGCGAAAAGACTGATTTCCTTTCTATTTATGGTTATATCGGGAAACCGACATTCACAAAAAAAGATAGAAGCGACCAGTACGTTTTTATAAATCGAAGATATGTTGTAAGCAGAACAGTTAATCATTCGGTCTTTAGTGCTTATGAAAATATATTGGAAAAAGGTGATTACCCGTTCTTTGTTTTATTTGTTGAACTCGATCCGCGAAGAATCGATATTAATGTTCATCCTTCCAAATTAGAAGTTAAGTTTGAAGATGAAAAAGATATTTATGCATTCATTAATGCGGTTGTTAAGAAAAGTATCGGCAGTCATGATTTGGTCCCTTCGATGACTTTCAATGAAGCAGTTGATGATCACGATAGATTAAAATTTACTTCATCCGGTAGAAGCAATAGAGGTGATTTTTCGGATAGACCCCGATTTAATACCGATCAAAAGTCAAATAGAAGCAGTATCTTTTCGGAAGAGGAGATTGACCGGTTATTTGATTCACTTAAAAGCGATATCAGTTCAACATCGGAGACTGATGAAATTGAACATCCGTTTGAAGAAAAACATTCCGAAGAAGTTTATCATTTACCCAAAGAAGCAAAACTTGAAAGAAGCAGAAGAGATGAACCGATTGATGCCGATAGTTCTTTTATCGTTTTGCTGCATAACAAGTATATTCTTTCACAAATTAAAAGCGGGTTAATGATTATTGATTCACATGTTGCGCATGAAAGAATTCTTTATGAAAAAGCTCTCCGCTCATTTGAAGCAAATATTCCTTTTTCTCAGCAGCTGTTGTTCTCGCAGAAAATTCAAGTTGATCCCGCTGATTATGAATTGCTGAAACAATTAGAGCCATACTTAAACAAGCTCGGATTTGAAATTAAATTCATGTCAAAAAATACGGTTGCAATAAGCGGTGTTCCTTCCGATGTAAAAATCGGATCAGAAAAAGACGCTCTATTAGAAATTCTATTTGAATTCAGAAAGAATGAACAAGAAAAACAACTTGAAGTAAGAGATAACCTCGCAAAATCATTTTCTTGTAAAGCCGCAATAAAAGCCGGTGATAAATTAACCGAACAGGAAATGAGAATTCTTGTTGATCAGCTTTTTGCTACTTCAATGCCGTATGTCTGTCCCCACGGCAGACCGATTGTAATTAAAATTCCATTAACCGAATTAGATAAACGGTTTGGAAGAACTTAACTCATTTATTATTTTTTCTACAAGAAATAATTTGAAAGTTTAGAGGATGGAATGGAAAACAAAGAGTATAAAAAAGCGAAAGAAGATTATTTAGATAAATTAAACAAAGCAAAAACAACCGGAATGAAATTCACTTCGGTTTCGGGTGAAGAGGTTCAAGCTCTTTATTCTCCCGATGATATAAGTGATATAGATTTTTTGAAATATATCGGTTTCCCCGGTGAGTATCCATTTACTCGAGGAATTCATCCCAATGGTTATCGCGGTAAAATATGGACAATGCGATTATTTGCCGGTTTCGGTTCACCCGAAGATACAAACGAAAGATTTAAATACTTGCTGCGAAACGGTCAAACCGGTTTATCCGTCGCTTTCGATTTACCCACGCTGATGGGAGTTGATGCTGATGATTATATAAGCCGAGGAGAGGTCGGGATTTGCGGTGTCGCAATTTCTTCACTTAAGGATATGGAAACTTTGTTTGACGGAATTCCTTTAGACCAGGTATCAACATCTATGACCATCAATTCACCAGCTGCAATGATTTTTGCATTTTATCTTGCAGTCGCAAAAAAACAAGGCGTTAGTTTTGATAAACTTCGAGGTACGCTGCAGAACGATATTTTAAAAGAATACATTGCTCAAAAAGAATATATCTATCCGCCCGAACCATCAATGCGAATCATTACCGATATGATTGAATACTGCACAAACGAAGTTCCGCAATGGAATCCTGTTTCGGTAAGCGGTTATCACATTCGTGAAGCCGGATCAACAGCAGCCCAGGAATTAGCGTATACCTTAGCCGATGGTTTCGCTTATATCGAAGCTTGTATTGAAAGGGGAATGGATGTAGATGAATTTGCTCCCCGTATCTCTTTCTTTTTTAATTCACATCTAGACTTCTTTGAAGAAATTGCCAAGTTTAGAGCAGCACGCAGAATTTATGCAAGAAGAATGAAAGAAAAATACGGTGCAAAAAATCCACGCTCTTGGTGGTTAAGATTTCATACACAAACAGCAGGTTGTACGCTTACTGCACAGCAGCCTGAAAACAATATTGTTAGAACTGCATTGCAAGCACTTGCCGGCGTTCTCGGCGGCACACAATCGCTTCATACCAACTCAATGGACGAAACACTTGCATTACCCAGTGAAAAAGCTGCAAAGATCGCTTTGCGAACTCAGCAATTAATTGCTTATGAAACCGGCGTTATGAATACTGTAGATCCGTTAGGCGGAAGTTATTACGTTGAAGCATTGACAAATAAAATGGAAGAACAAGCATATAAAATATTTGATGAAATAGATTCGCTTGGCGGGGTGATACCTGCCATTGATACCGGTTATTTCCAAAAAGAAATTGCCGATGCTGCTTATCGTTATCAACGTGAACTTGAGAAGAAAGAAAAGTTTATGGTTGGTATAAATGAATTTGTAGAAGAAAACGAAAAGATCGATATACCGATTTTA
>CAYLVF010000307.1:0-3765 GCA_964387045.1 uncultured Melioribacter sp.
TTCCTCATCAAGCTCTATTGATTTGAGTTTAGCAGGCGATAATGCACGTTGAATATAAATAACCGGGTCGTCAGAATAATTGATTACGTCAATATTTTCGTTATTTAATTCACGAACAATTGCATGAATTCTGACACCTTTCATACCTACGCAGGCACCAACAGCATCTATTCTTTGGTCTTGGGATTCAACGGCTACTTTAGCTCTTTCGCCCGGTTCGCGTGCAATTCCTTTAATCTCAATTACGCCATCGTAGATTTCGGGTATTTCGATTTCAAAGAGTCTTCTTAAGAAAGTATTGTCTGCTCTTGAAACAACAATAACAGGTCCGTTAGGAGTTTTTTTAACTTCTTTGATTACCGCACGAATTGTATCTCCTTTGCGATATTTTTCTCGTGGAATTTGTTCGTAACGGGGAAGCAACAGTTCATTTTTATTATGGTTTACAAGTACATCGTTCCTTCTAACCTGGTAGATATCACCAACTACTATATCACCAATCATTTCGCTGTATTCATTATGTATCAATTCTTTTTCAATTTCACGAATTCTTTGATTTAAACTTTGGCGAGCCAGGTTAATTAATCTTCTACCGAAAGCAGCCAGCGGTATTTTTTCGACAAAATCATCACCGACTTCCAATTCATCTTCGTTTCCTTTTTCATTTACTTCATCTATGCTTATTTCCAGATTTGGGTCTTCAACTTTTTCAACTATAGTTCTTTCAAGAAAAATTTCTATGTCACCTTTATCCATATTCACAACAACATCATAATTAGCATCAAGACCGAATTTCTTTTTTACAAGTAGTCCGAAGATTTCTTCAATAATACCTGCAAGAACATCTCTATCAACACTTTTTTCCCTCGCCATAGCGGCAAAGGATTCTACTATCTCAGTATTCATTTTTTATCTGCCTCCGTGATCAAAAACTAATTTGTACTTTTGCTTCTATTATTTTATTAAATGGAATTAATATTTCCTCTTTACCGAATTGGAATAATAATTTTTCGTCAATAATTTGAATAAGTTTTCCTTTTTGTTTTTTTACTTCTTCCTCAACTTCGTACTTAATCATAAAATCTCTGCTGAGATGTTTTGTATATTGTTTGAGATATTTCAGCGGACGATCAACACCCGGTGATGACACATCAAGGCGGTAATTTGAGATTTCATCATCAACGGTATCAAAAAACTCATGAATTAACCGGCTAACCTCTGCACAATTTTCCGTTGTAACGCCGGCTTCATTATCAATAAAAATTTCAAATACTAATTGTCTTTTATCACCACGAATGATTAATTCTATGAAGAAAAACCCGAGGGATTCAACAATTTTCTTTATTTCGGATTCTATGTGTTTTTTATTAATACTCATAAAACAAAAATCGCCCACAAAGGGGCGAATTAAGAATATTAAATTTAGCATTAAATACAGGAATTATCAAGGTATTTATCTCATAAAAATTACTTCAAAAGCAGCATTTTACGGGTTTGTGAACTAAGACCGCTTTCTAATCGATATAAATAAAGTCCAGATGAAAGACTCGATTTTACATCAAAATTAACATTATACTTACCCGGAGATTGAATTTCATTCACTAAAATTTTAACCTCTCGCCCTAAAACATCATAAATTTTCAAAGTAACTATGTCCGTTTCTGCAATTTCGTATTCAATACTGGTTGACGGATTGAACGGGTTGGGATAGTTTTGCTTTAGTGAAAAATTATACTGAATCTCGTCATTTTCTGCATTTGCCGTAATATCGTAACTAACTATTTTAATATCATCGATATACCATCCGTCAATTACGCTGTAGGAATCGGAACAAAAAGTGAATCTGATTAAAACATTTTCTTCGAGATACTCATTAAGATCAATTTCCTGCTGTTTCCATGAAAAAAGAGAACCATAGTAAATCGGATCACCCAAATTAATATCAGCATTAGGATTATTAAAAGCATCATCGGCAGGGTGTGATAAATTTCCTCCAACGACGTTCCATGAACTCCCTCCATCAGACGATATTTCAATGAAACCACCGTCAAAAGCATTTTCAATATGATATCTTGTTTGGAAATTTAGGAAAGCGTTTCCAAAACCCGTTAATGTAATTTCATCACGAAGTGTTAAAGTAGTGTAACTTGAATTTGAGTAAAAACCATCTTTGCTGTTTGTGTAAGAATAATTACCAACCGCAGAATATTTGCTCGTTTTTTCCCATTGCTCAATATTTCCTTCAGATATCCAGTAAAGTTCCAAACTATCTGCTTTATCTTCAAATAGAATATTGGGATGACCGATTCTAACATTCAAAGTATCTTTTCTTCTAAGAAACCCGTCTTGCAGAACGGAAAACTCAAAAGAGGCTTTTGCCGCCGGTGGAATGATATTAGAAAATTCTACTCTAAATACATCTTCGGGCATTGCATTGCTTTGTGATTCTAAGTTTTGAAAACTAAGAAGGTTATCCGATACGATAGACGCAAAATCATCTAAAGACCTGATCTCAACATTGAAGTTTCCTGATTCATCTAATCCTTTATTTCTGACAAGTGGATAAATGCTTACTTGATCTCCGAGTAAAACAAAATCCTTGTCAATAGTCATATCAATTACAATGGGATAACCCCCAACAATATTTGCATAATATAAATTGGGGTAAAGATTTTCCTCGGCTAAGGGAATTATCCGATGTTCCGGTGGCCAAAATCCATCTACAGAACCACCAACCTCCGGTGTCATAGCAAAGATTTTATCTCTTCCCGGTTCACCGTCATACATATAATCATCGCTGTTGCCTCTTGTAGAATAATTCACAGTCTGCATGTCCGTACCGGCTAAGTAATTATTTTTAGAAACCATATCGTCTGTGAATTCTCTAAAAATATTTGAATCGGGAGACTCAGTTTGAATTGCACCGTAAGGAAAAATCAGCAAATTGCTGTATGTATGATAATTAAGGCAAGCACGGATTTTTCTGTTATTTAAAAAATCTTTTATTGCAACCAATTCCGGTTCAGAAAAAGGTTCCACGCCGCGATATGTATTGGAAGAAGGATTTGTTGACGAACCCCCATTTGGAGCATCCCAATATTCCTCTGGTCCGTAGTTTCTATTTAAGTCAACCCCAAATGTTCCGTTACCGTTTACTCTTCGATTTTTTCTCCACATCCCATACCCTTCAGGTTGAATATCTTCGTTATATTGATAACCATCAGGATTAACAACCGGGATAAAATAAAGTGCTCTATTATTAAGTAAATATTTTACTTCATCATTTGTTTCGTAATTATCAATAAGGTATTGAATAAAGTAGAACATCTGCATCATACTTTCAGGTTCGCGTGCGTGATGTAATGCAGTATATAATACTTCGGGTTCATCTTCATCAACATCGGGATTTACAGATACTTTAAAAGCAATAATATCTCTTCCTTCGTGCGATTGACCAATAACTTGTTCACCCCCAACCAAATTCGGATAATTATTTAATAAATCTTCAATTTTTGCATACGCTTCAGAGAGTGTGTAATAACCTCCCATACTTCCGAATTCAAAATTTTTCACACCAAAATTCATTGCGGTTTGAATAAGTTGTTCGGCTTTTTCCGATGGAGTAAGTTTTTTAAGTTCAGAATAATATTTGTACCAATCATCGATTAAAATATCCATCTGAATATTAAGCTGCTGCATTTGCAAATACTCAGTATCTGAAACAAAGAAAGCAATACCGCCATCACTTGTACGACCAGTGTGGTC
>CAYLVF010000308.1:0-3760 GCA_964387045.1 uncultured Melioribacter sp.
AGGATAACCCTGAATACTACTCGCCGCCCGGAGTTCAGAGAGAAAGAGACAGAAGTAAACCTGACGAAGAAGTATTTAAAAACGAACAATCTCTTAACTTGATCCTCGATAACTTAGAAGACGGTGATAAAAGAGAAATTGTAAAATATCTATATAAACCTTTAGACTTATTTAATTACCGCGAATTAAAAATGTTCTTGCATGGAGATCAGTATACTGGTAGAGGGTCTGTGTCTTATTACGAAGACGAAAAAACTTATGGTGCGGAAATTTATTTTAAATTTGGTACTGATACCATGAATTATTACGAATATCGTCAACCGGTTCGTAGTGGTTGGAATGAAGTTAGAATGCTTTTCTCTGAACTTACCGCCATAAAAGAACAACGCGAGAATGAAAGAGAAGTATTCAGATACTTTCTCGAAAACGGAGAAGGTGCTTCTTATGCAGTGAGGGGAAGCCCGACACTTACAAGAGTATCTTACTTTATAATTGGTATTCAAAATCCACAGCTTGCTCCCGATGGCTCCAGACCAAATAACTTTGGTGAGCCAGTTTCAGGAAGTGTTTGGGTAAATGAATTAAGAGTTCTTGATGCCGAGGATACTCCCGGCTGGGCTTATACCGCTTCATCATCTGTAAAATTTGCCGATTTATTTACCGTTGATGTAAACACACAACAAACAGACCCATACTTTCATCGTCTAGCCGAACGATTCGGTAGGCGAGTGGATGAAAGAAGCTGGGGTGTAAATATTAATTTTGATGTTCTGAAATTAATCCCGGTTAATTTACAAGGAAGCAACCTTCGACTAAATTATTCGAGAAGGGAATCGATTTCCAAACCGCTCTATTTACCCGGTACAGATGTTAATGTTGACCAAGCGGCGGAGCAAGCAAGAAAAAAAATTATTGCAGATGGCTTTGGCGATAAAGCTGCCGAAGCCGAAGCCGAAAGAATCAAGTTTGAAAGCCAAACACTAAGTGTAACTGATACATGGTCGCTCAGCAACATTAAATTCGTCCTTCCCTCCGATGCATGGTATATAAAAGAAATTGTGAACAACCTAAGTTTTGGCTTTAATTATAATATTACCACAACGCGTAATCCAACCACACTTAAAAATGAAAAATGGGTGTGGAATGCCAACATGGGGTATAACCTGAATTTCAGTAAAGAAAATTATTTTAAACCGTTGGATATCCCGATTATAGGAGATTTCTTAGAAATCTTTACAGATTATAAAGATGTAAAAGTTTTTTACTCACCAACAAAATTTGATGCTTCGATGACTGCATCGCGGAATAGATCGTTCCATCTTTCAAGGACCGATAGCGCAAAACCCAACATCCAAAGAGATTTTACAACAACCAGAAAATTTGGATTCGGATGGCAGTTAACTGAAGGTGGGTTCTTAAATCTTAGTCTTAATTATTCTGCTGATTTCCAATCATCTTTAACTAATCTATTAACGGAAGAAATCGGTTTAGATGATAAAGGTCAGCCTATCATTAGAGAAAGATCCGAAAGCGAAATTTGGGGTGAAATTTTTGGCGGGGCTTTGTTTGGTACAGATTATAACTTCCGTCAGACATTCGATATCAGAGCAATGCCCAAGTTGCCTTCTATCTGGGATTTAGATAAATATTTTAATCTAACTATGAATTATTCGGCATCCTATTCATGGAATAACAATTTTACTCAACCTGTTATTGGTCGGTCGGCTAGTTGGGGTAATAGAATCGGGGCGGGTTTAAATTTAAGATGGAAAGCTTTATGGGAACCGCTCTTTAAGGAAACACCGACAACTACTCAGACACGGCAGCCCACAGGAAGGGCTAAAGATTCTGGTGGTCGGGGAAGAGGTGCTATAGGAAGTGAAACAGGAACTGACCGTGATGTCGATAAAGAAATTCAAGGTACCGATAAACCGAAGGAGGAGACTCAAACTGTAGAAGACGAAGATGATGATTCTCCTTCAACAATCAGCAAAGCGTTTTCAATAATGAAAGCTGCTCTAAAATATGTATTAGTAGATTATGACCAAATTCGTGTTAATTTTTCGCAGAACAATTCCTTGGCAAATACGGGAATTGCAGGCGGGGGAACAGGATTTAATAATTTCTGGGGTTTCGATCAATCTTACTTTAGAGGACCCACTCGTGCTTATATGCTAGGGTTTTCGTACGACGTCGGTCCTCGAGCACCAAACGGCAACTTAAGTGATAACTTCTCGCAAAAAAATAGTTTAGATTTTTCTACTTCTAGACCTTTGTGGGACGGTGCAACGCTTGACCTTAAATGGAACGTTGGATGGGGTATTAACAAAACTACCTCTATTGAAACAGATGATTTTGGAAATATTACCATAACAAACTTGAATTCAAGCGGAACTATTGACAGATCATTCTTATCTATTCCGGATTTCTTGTTTTTCAATTTCTTCGATAATAATATTCAGAAGGTTGCATCATTATATAATCCTGAACTTCCGAACAGAAGTGAAAATTTGAGCAAAGCTTTTCTAGAAGGATTTGAAACTGTTCCATGGCTTTCTAATATACCGCTATTAAAAGATTTTGTGAAATATATACCCCGACCTAATTGGTCTATTACATGGACGGGATTGGAAAAACTTCCTCTCTTCAAAGAATTTGCACAGCGCGTTCAATTTAAACATGCGTACAGTTCAAAATATACCGAAGGTTGGAAAATTGACCCGGATGGAAATAAACAAATACAAACACAAAAAATCAGTTATGGATTTGCGCCTCTTGCCGGTCTAAGTTTAACTTTTGAAAAAGTTCTGGATGGAAACTTAACCGGGTCTGTTCAGTATAACACAACATCCAACTATGATTTGGGTACCACCACAAGAAATATAACCGAGGGTTTTAGCAAAGATATTTCTTTTACTGCAAGTTTTTCGAAATCCGGATTTGAAATCCCGTTATTCGGGTTATCATTAAAAAATGATCTTGAAGTTTCACTTTCGTATACAACAAGTGAAAACTCAACCGTAATTTATGAAATGGATAATTTCAATGAAGAAGGAACTCCGCAAGACGGAACAACACGAACAAGTATCGAACCGAGAATAAAATACGTTATGAGTTCGAGAGTTACGGTTACACTCTTTTATAAACGGACTTCAATTGAGCCGAAAGGAGCAGCGAGAATTCCGCCTACTACAACTAATGAAGCAGGTCTGGAAGTTCATATCTCGATTCAATAATTATTTACTATAAGGAATACTAATGCCGCAAAAAAAGATTTTATGGGTTGATGACGAAATTGAATTGTTGAGATCTCACGTACTTTTCCTTACTGAAAAAGGCTATGATGTTGAAACCGTTACCAACGGTGAAGATGCTATAAATGAAGTACGTAACAAAAAGTTCGATCTTATTTTCCTAGATGAAATGATGCCGGGTATGGGTGGATTAGAAACTCTTGCTACTATTAAAAATATCGAACCGCATATACCTGTTGTAATGGTGACAAAAAGTGAAGAAGAAAGTTTGATGCATGATGCTATTGGAAGTAAGATTAGCGACTATCTGATCAAACCTGTTGTGCCTTCACAAATACTCCTTGTATGCAAGAAACTATTTGATCGGCAGAAAATATCCGGTGAATATTTTGCGCGGGATTATTTACAAGATTTTAACCAAATTTCTAAAAGATTGTTAGACAATCCTGATTATAACGATTGGGTTGATATATACAAGCGATTAGTTAATTATGACCTTGAGCTGG
>CAYLVF010000309.1:0-3750 GCA_964387045.1 uncultured Melioribacter sp.
CTACAATAAATTCCAGGCAGTTACTTTTGATGAAGAATTTGCAAAAAGTGTCGGGTTAAACACCGATAGGATTTATCTTCTGCTTTTAATCCTTATTGCTATTACAACTGTAATGCTGATAAAGGTTGTTGGAATTGTTTTGGTTATAGCTTTGATATCGATACCTCCTGCTATTGCAATAAACTATTCTAAAAGTCTTAAACAAATGATGCTGATCTCGGTAATACTTGGATTATTATTTACAATTTTTGGTTTATTTATTTCTTATTACTTAAATTTAACATCGGGTGCATCAATAATTTTTATTTCGGTAATTGGATATCTCATTTCTTACTTTTTGAAGAAATAATGAGGCACATTTGATAGTTTGGGACGTTGATCCTAATATAATTTCGCTTGGACCACTTACGGTGCGATGGTATGGTGTACTTTTCGCACTAACTTTTATTGTCGGGTACCAAATTTTTATTTGGATTTATAGGTTGGAAAAGAGGCCTGAAAAGGAAATATCCGAATTAGTTTGGTATATGATTATCGGTACTGTTGTCGGTGCTCGCCTTGGGCATTGCTTGTTTTATAATCCTTCATTTTATTTTCAAAATCCATTTGAAATAATCGCAGTTTGGCGCGGCGGTTTAGCAAGTCATGGTGCTGCAGTCGGCATTTTAAGCGCGTTATACTTTTATATTAAGAAAATAAAAAATGCTAAATATCTTTGGGTACTAGATAGAGTTGTAATTACTGCTGCACTTGGTGGATTTTTTATAAGAATGGGCAACTTGTTTAATTCCGAAATTATTGGTCTGCCTACCGATATGCCGTGGGCATTTGTTTTTGTTAGGGTCGATAGTATTCCCCGTCATCCTGCACAACTTTACGAAGCATTAGGTTATCTCGCAACTTTTTTTGTATTATTTTTTATTTACAAAAAGAATTACAAAACAATTAAAGACGGACTAATATTCGGATTATTCCTGTTTTTAATTTTCGGGCATAGATTTATTGTTGAATTTTTTAAAGAAGACCAAACTTATTTTGAAGAAGGATGGATTCTAAACATGGGTCAATTGTTAAGTATTCCGCTAATAATTATCGGGTTGTATTTTATCATTACACGATTAAGGTCCAAACCTCAGGTGTAAACTTTTTATATCAATTCCTCAGGAGAAAAAATGAGTTTTAAATCTAACATAATATTTCCCATTGCTATATTTTTTTCGACAATCTTTTTTGTTCAATGCAGTAATTCTGCATCGGATGAATATAAAGCTGAATTAGATTCATTGCGATTCACCGGCGAAATACATCTTCGAAATATTAAGCAGTTAACATTCGGCGGCAACAATGCCGAAGCATACTTTAGCTTTGATGATAAACAGCTTGTATTCCAGAGTGATTGGGATGCAATCAACCCACAAGGCTGCGATCAAATATTTTTAATGAATGCAGATGGTTCT
The DNA here is from genome assembly GCA_964387045.1 of uncultured Melioribacter sp. GTDB lineage: Bacteria > Bacteroidota > Ignavibacteria > Ignavibacteriales > Melioribacteraceae > SURF-28. The sequence continues at coordinate 1,458 of CAYLVF010000309.1, forward strand.
GCACTTACAAATGGTGAACAATATCAACTCGTATCAACCGGAATCGGAAGAACAACTTGTGCTTATTTTCTTAAGGATGGTAGAATTGTATTTGCCTCAACTCATGAAGCTGATGCCGCATGTCCGGAAGAAATTATGTTCAAAGAAGGAAGATATGTTTGGCCGATTTATAACAGCTATGATATTTATGTTGCAAATCCGGATGGCTCTAACATTGAAAAATTAATAGGCGGCGAAAGTTATGATGCCGAAGCAACCGCTTCTCCCGACGGTCGTTACATTGTTTTCACTTCTACTCGATCGGGTGATTTAGATTTGTGGAGATATGATTTACAAACCGGAGAGTATCTTCAATTAACAAATGAATTAGGTTATGACGGCGGTGCTTTCTTTTCTCGCGATTCTAAGAAAATAGTTTGGCGTGCGAGCCGTCCTAAAGGACAAGCTGCAGCAGATTATAGTGAATTATTAGCTCAAGGTTTAGTAGAGCCGAAAGAGCTTGATATTTATATTGCAGATATTGACGGTAAAAATGTAGTTCAAGTTACTGATTTACCCGGTGCAAATTGGGCACCGTTTTTCCATCCGGGCGGAAAGAAAATTTTATTCAGTTCAAATCATCATTCGCTACAATACGGCGGAAGATTATTCGATATCTTTATGATTAATATTGACGGAACCGAATTAACTCAAATTACTCATTCAGGTACATTCGATGCATTTCCAATGTTCTCTTTCGATGGTAAAAAACTCGTCTTTGCTTCTAACAGAAATATCGACAGAATGGAAAGCCGTGTAACTAATGTATTTATTGCAGACTGGATTGAAAGGCCATCGGAAATTGATATTAATTTTAAGTCGTTGATGTAAAATTGCTATACATGCATTAAAAGTTGCTTTCTTCGATATTGTAAAAATTGATTTGCAAATGTATCTTTGTTGTAGAAACATTTTGCGGGGATCTTTATATGAAAGTTAAAATACAAAAATGGGGCAACAGTTTAGCAATGAGAATTCCAAAGGCTTTTGCTGATCAATCAATGATTAGTGAAGATAAATATGTTAACCTGACTTTAGTTGACAAAAAGATTGTTGTCGAACCGGTTGAAGAGAAAAAGTATGAACTGAAAGAATTGATTGCCGGTATAAACAAAAGAAATCTTCATAAAGAGATTGATTTTGGTAAACCTATTGGAAATGAAGTTTGGTGAAATCGAAATCATATGTGCCCGAACGGGGTGATATTGTTTGGTTGAATTTTGATCCGCAACTAGGTGATGAACAATCAGGAAGACGACCGGCTTTGGTTATTTCACCAAAAATTTATAATGAGAAAACCGGTTTAGCATTATTTTGTCCGATAACTTCCCAAGTAAAAAATTATCCGTTTGAAGTTAGTCTGCCGGCAAATTTGGAAATTGACGGAGTTATCCTGGCAGATCAGATAAAAAACCTTGACTGGAAAATTCGTAATGCCGAGTTCATCTCTAAACTGCCTGATATTGCTCTTTCCGAAACATTAAATAAAATTAATGTATTGATAAATATCTAAAAAGAATTTTACCAGCTCTATGAAAGAAAAAGAATTTGCAAAAAATTGGGTGCAGTCAAAACGGGATGAGATTAAATCTTTCCCCTCTGATTTTTTGTCTTCATCTCAAACCGAAGAAATTAAATTACCCGGTAAGTTTTTGATTTTGGGATCTGAGCTTTTTGGTACTTATGAATTACTTGATGAAAAAGGGAACGAATTTCTAAAAGTAGAAGACATCTACAAAGCAAAATATATTTTGTACGCAAATATGAATAAACCGCTTTCGATTAAATACCCAGTTCATCCCGAAGAGATAAAATCGGTTGTAAAGTTATACGAAAACTATTTGGATAATTTGCTCGAACAAATACGAAAAGAATTCAAATCAAAATTTCCGGAATCAAAATCATTTCCCGAAATATCCAACTATATATTCAATTCCCTCAACTTAAAGCGGTACTAAAATGCAGAATATTGCTTTAAGTGAAAACATCTCTAATTATATAAACAATACATTCGGCGAAGAATTTTTATCAAAGTATATTGAATATCATCAAAGCGAGTACAAACCTTATTTAAGAATATCTTCTTTTGTTGATGAACAAGAAATGGTAAATAGACTTTCTTCTTATGAAATTGAGTTGGAGAAAATACCCGATGTAGCCCGCGCTTACCGGGTATTAAAAGGAAGTGAAGTGATAGGCAAGACTTTGGAATTCGCAATAGGTAAATACTATATACAAAGTTTATCTTCAATGA
>CAYLVF010000310.1:0-3745 GCA_964387045.1 uncultured Melioribacter sp.
CGACTTCAATCACCGGTGAAGGGGTAATTGTAAAAGTTGAATTACTCTCATCCGAAGCAGACGGATCGGATGAATCCGTAATTTTAATTAAACAATTTGACGAAGGTGTATTTGGAACAACCCAATTATACTCCCCCGCCGCGGCATCTTGTCCCGATACAATCGAAGACCATGTAGATCCATTGTTGGTGCTTAATTCAATATCAACGTTTGTAATACCGTTGCTGGACCATTTTATAATTTGGTCGGAATTACCCTGCCAAGTTTCACCTCCGTTTGGTGAGGTAACCTGCAGAAATTCGGAAGGTTGAGAAATTTTTATATCCGCAGTCATATTATTGCCCGAAGCACTAATGTTCTCTACCGCCACATAAGTTATTTCTCCGTTATAAGCATTTGAATTTGGACTGCTTAAGAAGTTAAACTGAGTGTTGTTTGTTGTCCCGGGAAACGGATCTCTAGCATCTCCATTATTTATTCTTTTTTCAAGGTCGAAGTTTCCATCCGCTTGTTCTAAAGCTACAAGATAATTACCGCTATTTGTATTCCCTGGATACCATTCATTTCTATTTGTTGTTTGATTTTCGTCAACATGCCAAATTAACAAACCGCTGCCGGGTAATGCGGAATCATAACCTTCTTTTTGTCTGTTTTGAACTAAGAAATACTGTTTGCCGGGTGTGCCGTTTTTCCACACCTTATAAATATTCGCTTCGTTAGTCATTGCAGTAATTGTTTCATCGATTAGATCTGAAGTGACATTAGTCGGGGTAAAAAATCCCATTTGTACATGAGACCATGCATCAGGCCAAGCAGGTGAGTTGCCAAGTGTGCCGTTCCAGCTTCCGCCAGCCATCAAACTCCATCTTCCGACACCGTTTGAAGAGCCGTCGGTATCATAAACATCCGGCAGACCAAAAACAGAGTGTCCCATTTCATGTGCATAAACACCAACGGTCATATCGCCAGGAGTAGACCAATATTCAGGTTCCATTGAATATCTAAAAGCTCTAACCCCATCGTCGGTCATGTAACCGTTATTTGGAATTGCCCACGCATGTGACCAAATATCGTTATCGCTGCCGGTAAATTCTGCACCCGGACCGGTATGTACAATAAACAACGCATCAATATATCCGTCGCCGTCATTATCATACAAAGAAAAATCAATATAAGGATCAACCAATTGAACAACATCTCTTGTTAAACCCTGCGCATTTCTTGGATAGTTTCCAAATCCATTTTGTCCGTCAACATAATATGAGTAAGATTGGGGTGCAGTAACCCATCCTATCGTGCTCGGCATATCGTCTGTAATTAGATCAAGGTTACCGTAACTTATTTCCTCAAAATAACCTCTCATGCTGCTTGGTGAGTTATCAAATAACAGATTATCAAAAAAGCTTACTGAAACTTGAGAAGCTTTATCGGAAAATTCTACAAAGAGAAAAATTGCCTTAAATGTGCCGGAGACAGCTTTTGCCGGTCCGTATGTTCTATGAACATCTTCACTGCTAATTAAAGAATTTTGTTTATTTAATTCTTCGGTAGTCCAACCGGTAGAAACTCCCCGCTCTTTTAATTCAGCATAATTTTTTAGTGCATAGGGAATTTCAATTTCACCGTTTCTTATTTTTTCAAGTAAGTTAGGATGCGGAACCATTTGTGCATTTAAAAGTGAGACAAATAATGCAGCCAATAATAGAAATACCTTTTTCATTAATTCCTCAAGATTATTCTTTGCGTTGATGTATTTGTTATAGTAACGGTGTAAAAATAAGTGATTATTAAAGAAATCCCCATACTAAAGAACACATGATCTATATTTATTCTAATAAATGTGATGTGTATCGAAAAGCTCTTACTATTTATTTATCACCGCCTCACCCCAACTACCTGGTAAAGCAATTTGGGCATGTTTAGGCCAGAAGTTCCATTCACTTCTCGTATCTGTTACATTGAAAGCAATTCCAATTGTGTTTGATTCGGAAAGATTCAAGTTGATCAGCTCAAATGGAATTTCCATTTCAAATTTGTTTTCTGCTTTCATATCAATTACGTTATTAGCTTTCCAAGATTCGGCTGTGCGAACACATGTTTTCCAATCATTAAATGAACCATTTGACCAGCAGTCGGTCATAGATGCATGAAACCACCAGTCATTATCATCCATTAACGGTGACCGATCATTTTTTATATCCAACATTACTTCCGGAACACGAAACATTTCGGGCAAGAATCCATCGAAAGCAAAAAGTAAATTTTCGCCATCGTGTTTAAAGTAAACGGTAATTGAATATTTATCTGTAATTTCTATTGAAATTTTTCCTGCGTCATCCCATTCGCCCTCTTCAAGTATACCGTCAACATTTATCGGTTTCCCTTTGTTGATTGTAATTTGTCTTTCGTGAGCAAATGAAGAATTGAATAGCAAAAGAATTGAAAAGAAAAAAAGAATGTGTTTTATCATAATACCCCCAATATGTTTATTAGTTTTGTGTTTGCTCTTTCTGCAGAGCTTCGAAATATTTGCGGATCAATTCTTCGTAATCTTTTTTATATCCTTCCTTTGAAGCATTAAGAAGTTCGTCACGCAATTTTTGTAATCCTTCATCGGTTGTCAATAATAATTCGGGTGGAGTTTCTCTCTGGAAATTTTTCCCTGCAAAAGATTCCCTCTCTTTTTCGTAATCTCTCTCGTTTATCGATCTCTGTGCATCTAAAAGTTTGGATAAAATTCTTTCTTGTTTCTGAAGCAATGCATCATCAACGCTGCTTGATTTCATACCGGTTACAACTTCTTCCATCTCTTTTAATATTTGTTCAAGGTTAGAGCTGATTCTTTTTGATTGTCCTGATGATTTTGCTTCTTCATTTAATTGTGATAAGGATTTTTGAATCATCTGCTGCTCTTGTGCTAATCTTTGCATTTGTGCCATTTGCTCTTGCGAGAGCTGCCCTTGCTGCATCATCTGTGTCATTTGATTCAAACTCATCTGCTGCTGGCTCATTTGCTGAAGCTGCTGCATCATCGACATCATTCCGCCGCCTTGACCTTGCCCCTCCATCATCATTTCTAAAGAATTCTTCATCATCATTGCGGTTTCGTTTAAACTCTTCATTGCTTTTTCTTGAGATTGAGCGGCTCTTGCGCTGTTATTTTCCTGCATATCCATAATTGATTTATTCATTTCTCTGCGCGCTTCGCCGATTGCTCGCCCCATCTCCGGTGTAATACCGAATGTTTTTTGCGAAAGTTCACCTAAGCGTCTTGTAATTTTATCAAGATTATTTCGAATTTGGTTTTGTTCTTGGGCAAACTCTCTTAAGCTCGATGAACTTCCGGCTTGTTCTCTTGTTTTATTTTTAAGTTCTTCTTCTTCTTTAGATAATGTAAGAATATCATCGAGTGCTTTCATCATATCGCTCATTACACGCATCTGATTTTGCATCTGCATGCTCTGCTGCATCATTTGCATATTTTCAAGGTTTGCCTGCATGTTTTTCATCATTTGCTGCTGGTTCTGCATTGCGGTTTCTTTGCGGTTTTGACGCAGCTGCCCGGATGTTTGTTCATTTAGTTCGGGATTTTTTTGCTGCTGAATTTCTTCGGAAAGCTTTTCTGCGTCTTGCTGAGGCATATCATTAAACTCTTTCATTTTTTCGTTGAGTTCGTTCATCTGATTTTCAAGATTTTCCATCTGTTCGGTTAATGAATTTTGCTTATCGGCAAGTGCATCTTTTT
>CAYLVF010000311.1:0-3740 GCA_964387045.1 uncultured Melioribacter sp.
TTTTAGTAATTTTTGCATTTATGAACTACTTACCTTATTCAAAACATCTTCATGTATTCAGCTCAATTCCAAATGTTTATTTTAAAAAACTTGATGACAAAAAATATCAACTCAAGTCGCTGAATTTGGAAGACGAGAAAATTGAACAATTTGGTGCAGCAGATGTTGAACATCTTTCATGGAAACAATTACTTGATGGTTATGCTTGTACCGAGTGCGGAAGGTGTACTGCTGCTTGTCCCGCTGCCAACACCGGGAAAACATTGTCACCAAGAAAAATTATTGTTGATATTAGACATCGGCTAGAAGAAAAAGCCCCTTACGTTTTGGATGGTAAAATAGCCGAAGGAATAACTGATAAAACTTTGATTCATGATTTTATTACTGATGAAGAGCTTTGGGCGTGTACAACATGTAATGCATGTGTTTATGAATGTCCCGTTACGATTGAACATATCGATTCTATTGTCGATATGAGAAGAAATCTTGTTTTAATGGAATCACAATTCCCGAATGAATTGAATACGATATTTAAAAATCTTGAAACCAACTTTACACCTTGGGCATTCAATCATCAAGACCGTGCAAATTGGGCAGAAGGAATGGATATTAAAACAATGGCTGAAGACCCAAACGGTGAAGTTTTGTTTTGGGTTGGCTGTGCCGGTTCCTTTGATGAGAGATACAAAAAAGTTACAAAAGCATTTGCTCAAATTATGCAGAAAGCCGGCGTTAATTTTAGAATTTTGGGAACGGAAGAAAAATGCAACGGCGATACTGCACGCAGACTGGGCAATGAATATCTTGCACAAATGTTAATGCAGGAAAACATTGAAGTGCTGAACGGATATAATGTTAAAAAAATTGTTACCGGTTGCCCGCATTGTTATAATTCGATAAAAAATGAATTCCCGCAATTCGGTGGTAATTACGAAGTTATTCATCACACCGAAATGATTGAGCAGCTTATTAACGATGAAAAGATCAAGCTAAAAGATGAAGATATGAAATCGAAAGTTACATTTCATGATTCGTGTTATCTTGGAAGATATAACGATATTTATGATTCGCCGCGCAATCCGTTAAAGAAAATTCACGGATTAGAGCTAGTAGAAATGGAACGAAACATGGATAAGGGTTTTTGCTGCGGTGCGGGCGGCGGCAGAATGTTCTTAGAAGAGACTGAAGGGCAAAGAATAAACGAAAACAGAACCGAAGAGGCGTTAAAAACTAATGCGGATACAATTGCTTCCGCTTGTCCTTTTTGTATGACGATGATGACCGACGGTGTAAAGTCATTCGATAAACAAGAAGATGTGGAAGTAAAAGATATTGCTGAAATAATTCTCGCTAATTCTAAATAACTAATCACCAATTCATTAAGGAGGTCTTCATGAGTGAATCTTATCAAAAACTGTTTGATCACTTAAAAACAATGGAGCAGGACGTAGAAAAGTTCTACGTGAAAGGGCAAGCTGCTGCAGGAACTAGAGTTCGCAAAGGTTTGAGCGAATTGAAAAAATTAGCTCAAGATATGCGTAACGAAGTTCAAGATCTTAAAAACAAACGCAAAGAAGGACAGACTCCGTAATATCTGTTTCTCTTTTATTTTAAGACCGTTCGTTACTGTGTATCAATACGGACGGTCTTTTTTTTTATGAAAAAAACTTTTCAAATATCGTTAAAGAAAATTAGTTTTCTGTTATTGATTTGTATTTTTCTCAATGACCTTAATTCATTCAGTGATAAACCGATTAAGGAAAATGAATCATTTGATTATACCTCGAAGATTACTTTTTCAGCAGTTGGCGATTTGATGTGTCACTCGGTACAATACAAATATGCTGAAACCGACAGCGGTTATGATTTTAGTGCAAATTTTGAAGTTGTAAAAAAATATTTCAGCAATTCCGATTTTACGATCGGTAACTTAGAAACTGTTTTGGCAGGAAAGGAAAGAGGTTATTCCGGTTACCCTTTATTCAATTCACCCGATGAATATTTATATGCAATCAAAGATGCCGGTTTCGATTTTCTTGTCACCGCTAACAATCATTCACTTGATAAAGGCAAAAAAGGATTACTTCGTACAATAGATAAAATTAGAGAGGTTGAGCTTTTCCAGACCGGCACCTTCAAATCAATTAATGAGCGTGATTCAATTGTTGTAATAAATAAAAACGGAATTTCTTTTACGGTTCTTTCCTACACTTATGGAACAAACGGAATTCCCATTCCTAAAGGGGAAGATTATCTTATCAATCTTATCGATACAACATTAATAAAATCAGATATTGCAAAAGCAAAACAAAATGATATTGATCTAATTATTGTTTATTTCCATTTCGGAAATGAATATCAAAAAGAACCGTCGATTTACCAGAAGATTATTGTTAATAAAACAATTCATTACGGTGCTGATATAATTATTGGAAGTCATCCTCACGTTCCTCAGCCCTTAGAATTTTTCAAAACAAATGATAGGAAATTGGATACAGGCTTTGTTGCTTACTCTTTGGGGAATTTTATTTCTAATCAAAGATGGAGATATTCCGACGGGGGACCAATTCTAAATTTTACGGTTGGTAAGGATTTTATCCGTGATTCATTATTTATAAAAGATATAACCGTGATTCCAACATGGGTTTTCAAAGGAAATAGAAACGGCAACTTGGAGTATGTAATTCTTCCTTCCGATTCAATTTTGTTCAACGGACAGTACTCTTCTTTAACAAAAAATGACAGAACTATGTTAATCCAAAGTTATAATGATATTATAGAAATCTTCTCAAAGAGAACTCAAAAAATAAATTTTTACTCCCCTAGTTTTGAATTCAAGAAAATAATCCAATTATTTTCACCAAACATCAATTAAACGTTTTCGGAAAAAGGACTCAATATTTCTTATTTTTACAACTCTTTTTTTAAGGATTTCATTTGAAGAAGAAAGCTTCGCTGACAGTTATATTTCTTACTGTATTTATAGATTTGATGGGATTCGGAATATTAATTCCCATCCTTCCAACTTTTGCAAGTAAAGAACTCGGCATTTCCGATTTTGAAATTGGAATTGTCATTGCCATTTATTCTCTCGTTCAATTTTTATTTAATCCCATACTTGGTAAACTTTCCGATAGAATTGGAAGAAGACCGGTGATTTTAGTTTCACTGCTGTTTACGGTTATCTCTTACATTCTTTTCAGTTTTTCAACTACTTTTATAATTCTACTTCTATCCAGATTACTTGCCGGTTTCGGTGGTAGTAATATCGGAGTAGCCCAAGCTTATATTGCTGATGTAACAACTAAAGAAGAACGCTCAAAAGGTATGGGCATGATCGGTGCGGCATTCGGCTTAGGATTTGTCTTTGGTCCAATGATAGGCGGTTTTCTTTCTAAATATGGTTACGATATTGCAGGTTTTGGAGCTGCCGGTTTTTCATTCTTAGCTTTTTTATTTGCTGTTTTTGCACTGCCTGAATCCAATATTAACAGAACTGTATCCAAAAAGTTTGAGATAAAACTCTTCGATATTAACTTCACAAAGGAAACACTTAAGAAACCTGTTATCGGTACGATGATTATTTTGTTCTTTATTATTGTTTTTTCTATGGCAAATATTTATGGAACGTTTTCACTTATCGCATATAAAGTTTATCATTTTTCAGATCAGCAAATTGGTTATCTCTTCGGAATGATCGGGATTATCGGGGCTATTATTCAGGGCGGGGGTATTCGATA
>CAYLVF010000312.1:0-3736 GCA_964387045.1 uncultured Melioribacter sp.
TTTTAGACCAGCCGAGAAAGCAGCACCGCCTCTTCCACGCAAACCGGATTTTTTAACCTGATCAATTATTTCATCTGGACTTTGATCAAATGCTTTTTTAGCGGTTTTATAACCATTATTAGAAACATAAGTGTCAATCAAATGGATGTTTTCTATTTCCGGTAATACGATTCTGATATTTTCCATTACTTAAGAGTGTCCAAAATTTCTTCAACTTTTTCTTTAGTTAAATTTTCGTAATAATCTTCATTTACCGCAATCATTGGAGCATAACCGCAGGCACCCATGCATTCAACTTCTTCAATCGAAATTCTAGAATCGGGCGTAACGCTAAGATTATCTATTCCGTATTTTTCTTTAACATGTTTCCAGATTTCATAACCTCCGCGAAGCATACAGGATACATTTGTACAGACTTGTATATGATATTTGCCCATCGGTTTTTTATGGTACATTGTGTAGAAAGTTGCAGCACTAAGAACAAGCACTTTATCAATTTCGAGAACGGAAGCAATTTCTTCCATAACTTCATTACTGATATAGCCGTTCTGATCTTGGGCAATCCATAAAGTATCCATTACAGCGGCAAGAGCGGTAGGATATTTTTTTCTGCTTTCTTCTATTCTCTTTAGATTTTCTTCTGTGAATTTAAATGTCATTGGTTATCTATTTTTATAAAATTTTCGATTTTTCTTAATCGTATTCTGAATCATAAACTTAATCGTCTTTAGGTTCTTAGAGTAAGATTAAGATTAAGACCTTTATTTATCAGCTTCACCCATAACCGGGTCTATACTACCGATAATAGCAACTACATCAGAAATCATTTGTCCCTTTACCATAAGCGGCAAAGCTTGCAGATTACAAAAACTTGGTGAACGAATTTTTAATTTCCATGGATGTCCTTCACCATTGCTAACAATATAAAAACCTAGCTCCCCTTTTGGATTTTCAACAGAAAAATATGTATCACCGACCGGCGGATTAATGCCAAAATTAACAAGCATAAAATCATAGATAAGCTCTTCCATTTTAGTATAGATTTCCTGCTTGTGAGGAAGAACTTTTTTGGGATCATTCGCTAATACAGGTCCGGGTTTAATTTGCTCTAAACATTGACGCACAATTTTAACAGATTCTTTTATTTCATCAACTCTTACAAAATAACGTGCTAAGGAATCACACTCATGGTATACCGGAACTTTAAAATCCATTCTATCATAGAACATATAAGGTTTTGCTCTGCGGATATCATATTCAACACCGGAACCTCTTAAGTTTGGGCCTGTAATACCAAGTGCAATTGCATCTTCTTTCGGAAGAATCCCAGTCCCATCAAGTCTTTCAACAAAAATTCTATTTGTATTAAGCAATCGTTCAAATTCATCGAATGTATTAACGAATCTTTCCAAGAATTCTTTTATCATTGTAAAAGAATCTTCCTTTGCATCCGCGGAAACACCGCCAAGACGCGTGTAACTGGTAGTAAACCTTGCGCCGATTAATTTATCAAAAATATTTTGAATAAATTCTCTTTCACGGAAAGTCCACATGAATGCAGTAACAGCACCGACATCAAGAGCAAATGTACCAACGGCAACTAGATGCCCCATTATTCTGCCGAGTTCGTTAAGTATCATCCTTATATAAGTAGCGCGTTCAGGGACTTCAATACCGGCAAGTTTTTCAACGGCTAAAACGTATGCAACGTTATTGCATAAGTTAGCAGTATAATCTAATCTATCTGTGTGAGGAATGTAATCATAGTAATTCATATTCTCAGCCATCTTTTCATAGCCGCGATGCAGGTAGCCAAGTTCGGGGACACATTTTACAATTGTTTCACCATCTAATCTTAAAACTAAACGAAGAACACCATGCGTTGCGGGGTGCTGCGGGCCCATGTTAATGACCATTTCATTTTCAAGAGCATCTTCAATTGTTATATCTGGGTCAGACTCAAGAAGTTTACTTAATAATTTTTCGTCGTTCGTAATATCAATTTGATTCTGCATTAGTCTTCTTCTTTCTTTGGTAATGGTAATGAACCGGGTATTCCCATAACAGGAAAATCTTTTCTTAACGGATGATATTCGAAAGTCTCGGGCATATACATTCTTCGTAAATCGGGATGATTAATAAATTTAATTCCGTACATATCCCACGTTTCTCTTTCATACCAATCGGCACTTTTCCAAACAGAGGTAACAGAATCTATTTCCGGATTTTTTGAATCTTCGATTGTGGATTTAATTCTTAGATTAAAATTCTTTGTTAAAGAATAAATATGATATACTGTTGTGAAACGATTTTTTCTTTTTGCCCAATCAATTGCGGTAACATCAACGCACATTGCAAAATCAAGATCAGGATCTTCTTTAACGAATTTACAAAATTCTAATAAGTGGTTGGGTTTCACTTCAATTGAGAGATCGCCTCTAAAATCAGTTATTTCAACAATTGATGAAGCGAATTTTTCTTGTGCTTTTGCTTTTACGAGTTCTTTAAATTCCATAAGAGTTAGTTTTGACTTATACTTAAATCCAACAAAGGTTTATTTTGAAAATCTCTAGCTCGTGTGCCTTCAATTTTCTTTTGTAATTCTAAAATTGCATTCAATAAATTCTCCGGTCTTGGCGGGCAACCGGCAGTGTAAACATCAACCGGTAAAAACTGATCGATTCCTTGTACAACAGGATAAGAACGGTACATACCGCCTGAAGAAGTACATGCTCCCATTGCTATTACCCATTTCGGTCCCGGCATTTGATCATATATTCGTCTTACAACATGTGCCATTTTATAAGTGACAGTACCGGCAACAATAATCAGATCACATTGCCGGGGAGTGAAACGCATAACTTCGGAACCGAAACGCGACATATCATATTTTGGATCAACGGCGGACATCATTTCAATAGCACAACATGAAATCCCCATAGGCATAGGCCATAAAGAATTTTTCCGCGACCATGCAATTACCGCATCAAGTTTAGTAGTTAAATAACCGTCTGAAGTGAGTTTTGCTTCTAATCCCACTTTAACGCTCCTTTCTTATAGATATACAGGAATCCGAGTTCTAATACAATTAAAAAGACCAACATAGGCCAGAATGCGAAAAAACCATGTTCGCTATAAAGATTTCGAAATTCAACGCCCCAGGGATAAAGATAAATTACTTCGATATCGAAAATGATAAACATCATAGCAACAATATAGTATTTAACCGATACTCTTTCGTGAGTAGTACCTACGGGGTCTTTACCGCTTTCGTAAGGCATTAATTTTATTTTTGTCGGGCGCTGGGGTCCAAAAAGTTTGGATGAAAAAACGATAGCTGCCGAGAATATGGCAGCAACAACTAATACTAAAATGATGGGGAGGTATTGTTCAATCATAGGTCATTTAATCGTTTTGAATTTATCAAAATTATTATAAAATAGCGGTAATGTCAATTTACAGAAAGTGTAAATAGGTTCATAATTCTTATAAAAATTTTAAAACCAACTAATCTTTTATTTTAGAATTTCGGATAAATTATCCGCTACAATTTTTAATTGTACTTCTGTAATTACTAGCGGAGGAAGTAATCTTATAACTGTTGTACCTGCCGGTAATGCTATTATTTTTCTTTTCATTAATTCTTCTAAATAAGGTTTTACTTTTTCTTTTAGTTCGATACCTATCATTAATCCTAAATGTCTGATCTCACGAATCTTTGAAAGTTTTGATACAT
>CAYLVF010000313.1:0-3733 GCA_964387045.1 uncultured Melioribacter sp.
GAACGCCTGCCTGTCACGCAGGAGGTCGCGAGTTCGAGTCTCGTCGGCCCCGCTCAAAAAAGCTCTGGAAAATATTCCGGAGCTTTTTTTATTTTAAATATATGGAAGAATGGTTTACATATATTTTATATTCTACCAAAATTGATAGATACTACGTTGGTCATACCGATGATCTTGATTGGCGAATAGAAAGACACAACGCCGGTTGGGGTAAATACACAAAGCGCGGTATTCCGTGGAAGTTAGTTTACTACGAAGTATTCCCTACGAAAAGTGAAGCAATAAAACGTGAAAGAGAAATTAAAAACAAGAAAAGCAGAAAGTACATTGAAAATTTGATTAAGAGTCACGCAGGAGGTCGTCCCGAATAGTTCATTTTTCAACTATTCGGGAAGTCTCGTCGGCCCCGCACCTTAAAGCCTTGTCATTCAATGAGTTACAAGACTTTTTAATTTTAAAGCAAAGGTGCTGAAGTAGTTTTTGAAGTAGTTTTGTTAAATCACAAAAAACAAAGTAGCTTATGAAGTTCAAACTGCCGATCAAGAAAGAGATTAATAAGCATAACCAGAGTTATTTGTTTGAGTAGAATTTTAAAGCCCCCGATAATCTCGGGGCTTTTTGTGTTTTTTAGCTTTTTATTTTTAGTTTTAAAGAGTGCAAGAATTATTCATGGGTGAAATCATGGAATTTCCATTCACAACAGAAGAGTTCCTAAACATCTTTAAAACTTATAACCAATCAGTATTTCCGCTTCAAATAGTATTTAATCTCTTAGCCTTTTATTGTATTTACCTGATCTTTAAGACAAAATCTTTCTCAGACAGTTTTATTTCAAGTACGTTAGCTTTTTTATGGTTTTGGATCGGAATTGTTTATCATCTGATCTTTTTCACAGCGATCAACAAGGCAGCTTATTTCTTCGGAGCGATATTCATTATTCAGGGAATTTTATTTTTTATTTTCGGTTTTTACAAAAATCGCTTATCCTTTATTTATCAGAAAGATTTATACGGAATAACCGGCTTGGTATTTTTTGCATATGCGTTAATTATTTATCCGATACTCGGTTATCTGCTCGGGCATCAATATCCTTACTCGCCGACATTTGGTTTACCTTGTCCGACAGCAATTTTCACATTCGGCGTCCTTCTCTTTTCAGTAAAACGAATTCCTTTCTATATGATTTTAATCCCTTTGATTTGGTCGATCATCGGTTTCGGCGCTGCATTGAATCTTTCGATTTACGAGGATTTTGGTTTATTGATTGCAGGAATCATCGGGACAATATTGATCGTTTCAAAAAATAGAAGGATTTCAAGAGCTAATTAATTTGTTAGATAAGTTGAATATTCCAGCTTTCTAAGAGCATAAGTCTTATTTTATTGCGACTACTTAAATAAGTTCATATGTTTGCACATAAATTTATGAACCGTAATAGTAAAACATATCGCAGCCTAATTTCTTTGCTTCCTCTAATCTATATCTTTTCATTTCTGTTGAGCCCGTATTTCCATCACCATGCGGATGAACTATCTCACAACGATCATCATAAATTTCATTCACACTTATTCGAAAATTCACAAAATGATCAGTCAAACGAAGATACTCACTCTCATAACCTAGAAGACTCATCTCAAAATCATTTCCACTTTGTGAAGTTGAGCAGCTCCACGACCGTCACAACCAAAAGAGTTACAGAAATATTCCAGTCGGTCGCTCTCATAGATTTCACATCACTTAATGAAAAACTAACTTGTTATAATTACACTCTAGAGAAGAAACCAATAAATTCAATTCAGAAGGATAGGTGCGTCCAAACCGCAGCTAATGTTTCTCCACCGCTTGTATAAACAAACCTTTTTATCTAACTAATTAAAAAATTTTTACGGAGGTATCGTGAGACAGTTTAGTCTCTTGATTGTGCTGTTGTTTATTACGATTACAACTTCGGCACAATATAAATTAACTATCGAGGATGCCATAAAACTTGCATTCGAAAATAATATTGAACTTCAAAGACAATCGGCAAAATTTAATAAAGCAGAAGCGGATATTGGAGAATCAGCGCGATTACCTAATCCGACTTTCTCCTACTCCAGAGAAGATCTTAACTTTGGTGATTTATCCTACGACGAATGGATAGCATCCGGCACCCTGCCGCTTAATTTTCTTTGGAATAGATGGAGCAATATTAATTCAAAAGAAAAAGCTAAAGAAGTTGAACGGCTTTTATTCGAGCGATTAAAGTCTAAAACAGCCGCTGATGTACGCTCCGAATACTATGCTTATTCTCTTTATTCAAATTTATCATCAGAGTTCAACAGCTTTCTAGAGCAACTTGATGATATCGCTAGAATTTCAAACGATCGATTAAGTGAAGGTGATATTTCTGATTATGAACACAGAAGAATCTTAATCGAGATAAATAAGATCAAATCAGTAGTCACCGAAGTTGAGCTTAACAAAAATAATCACTTCAACAACTTAAGTCTGCTCATCGGCTTAAACGAAAATGAAGACCTTGAGTTAATACCTTTCGATTATCCTCTGCATCTTTCATTTGAACTTGATCAACTAACTTCAATCTCATTTGAAAACAGAAAAGACCTGCTCGCTTATAAAACTATGATTGAGAGTGAAGAATCTGCTTTGTCATATAATAAAATGCAGATAATACCGGAAATGTCCTTGACTGCAGGCTATAAAGAGCAAGATGATAATTTCAACGGAACAGTTTTTCAAATTAACGTCGCAGTACCTTTATTCAATAGAAATCAGACCGGTATTGAAAAATCAGAAATTCAACTTGATCTACTGAGCAAGGAACTGCTTTTCCTCAAAGAAAAAATCAAGCGTGAAGTTTCCGAAGCATACACAAGATTCACTTCTAAGAAAAGGATTTATGATTCTACTAAAGACAGTAAGCTGGAATCAATATTTTCAACCGCTGCATATTCATATGAGCAAGGTGAAATTTCTCTCGTGGATTTTATCGACGGAATGAATGTTTACGCGGATGGTTTAATTCTTCAAACAGACTTGGAAATCGATGTCTATACAAGCTTATTCCGGCTTGAAGAAGCTGTAGGAAAAGAAATAATAAATATTGGACAATAATAAGGAGCTTAGTAAATAAAATGTTTAGACTAATTAAAATAGGGTTGCTGATAGTTACGCTAACTATCCTCGTTTCGTGCTCACACGACCACGATCACGAAACCGAAGAAGAAGGTCACGAGCACGGAGCTATTTCTGTTACACAGTACACCGATTCGACGGAAATCTTTATGGAATATTCGCCTATGCTTGTAAACCAAGAAGCTGAGTTTTTAATTCACTTATCTGATTTGAAAAACTTTAAAGCTGTAACCGAAGGCGTATTAACAGCTGAGTTTGTAAATGAAAACAGAAATAAAATTACCGTAACCGAATACGAACCCGCAAGAGCCGGTATTTATATTCCTTCCGTTATTTTTGATAATGCTGGTAATTATAAAATGACCATCACATTAAAAGGTGGTCAGGTCTCTGATGTTATTATAGTAGAAGATGTAAAAGTCTATGCGAACTCATCCGAACTTCCTCACATACACGAAGAGGAATCATCAGACATACCATTTCTAAAAGAACAGCAATGGAAAATTGAATTTGCCAATGAGCCTGTTCAAAAAAGAAAATTGCAGAAATCGGTTCTTGCTACGGGAGAAATAAAACCGAAACCGGAAAATTATGC
>CAYLVF010000314.1:0-3703 GCA_964387045.1 uncultured Melioribacter sp.
AAAGTTGAGATAAGTTTCAAGCTGTTCGCAAACTCGCAATCCTAAAATTCTTTGCAGTTTGTTCACCATACCGGTCATGCCTGTACCTTGCGTAATTATCACGTCATTTTCAGAAGCGTTAACATGTTTTTTAATTATTTCTTTTGCATGATGATACGCAAATGTCATTGAAGTTCCGGTAAAACTAGATTCGGAATGTGTGTTTCCTACATTGGGATAAAAATCGTTAATAAGTTTTTCTTCGATTGGTTTATATAATCTTCCGCTTGCTATCCAATCGGCATAGATTAGTTTTTGGTTACCGTATGGGGAGAGAAATGTTTGATCTATTCCTACAATATTTGATCTAAATTTCTGAAAATAATCTTTAAAATCAGTCATTGAAAAACCATTTTAATTTTCCGTAAATATAAAGAATGATTTTAATTTATTCGAAATATAGTAAAAGTAAATAACTAGAATTTCTAATTAAGAAAATCTGTTCAAAAAAAAAGATATAAACTCCAATAAACGTTTATTATAAGATTATTATTGATAATAATTAATTACAACTTTATCTTTATCCTATAGAATCAAATATAATTATAATAATAATGGGTTGTTCTATGAAAAAAAATCAATTAGGAAACGTTATATTCACATTATTAATTTTAAGTTTTTTAATTAGCTGTAATGATAGCATTAATGAAAGTATTGGAACGGAGAATTTAGATACCGAAGTTGTAAATGAAATCTTAGGAAATAGTGAAAATCGAACTAATGAAGTAGTATCCAAAGTCCCGGTTGAACCTAGGGGTATTGAAGTCGGGTGGCAAATACTGTATGAATATGAATTTGATCACTATGTTGCTAGAAGTGAGTTTGGTATCTGGCCAACAGAATATAGACAACATGCCGGTAGTTCGGGAGATCCAGATAGAATAGCAAAATTAAATGAACTTCATTCAAAATGGGGTTTTAATTATATAGCAGCTCATATTGGTGTACTACCAAATATTACTGCAATTGAAGCTGCAGGTTTTCCAAAAGAAACAAACTATATGGCACTAGTAGTTGTGAGTCAAGCCGGGAGAGATGCAGTTGCAAATGTCTATAATGGTCTTTCTCCAAATGACTATTTTTGGGCTTATTATACAGATGAGCCAGGTACTGAACAAAATGCTTCAGAATTTGAAATGTTTTCCTTAGATACACTAGTAAAAAGTATACATAACTATTCGCTATTTGGATTTGGTGAGACTTGGTTGGGTGCGTTTTATAAGTTTACTAACACATTTTATAAAACACGACCAGATTATATTATGTGTACAAAATATTTTAGAGATGAACTTGAACAAGACATAGACCAACGTCCGCGTTGGGAAGAAATTAAAAATGGACATTATGGTTTTACAAAAACCTGGATTGCTGCGCATAAGGATGGAAGTGAGTTTTCTCAGCTGCTAGGTTGGTGTAAAAATAATAATGTTGCCCCTTGGTTCTATCAGAATGAGGATGTTCATGATTTGTCTGATGGAATGCTTCCACAGTATTGTAATGCAGCTTGGAATGCAGGTTTTCTCGATCGATACGATAAAAGATTTAAAGTATGGTATAAATGTACATTAACTCATACTCATGATCCGTTACATCCAGGGCTTTGTAATTGGGTGGAGGATAGAAGAGTACTTGAAGGAATTTTTCTAAGGTAATATACTTTTTTTAACACAAAAAAAAATAAAATTAAAAAATGAAAAAACTAATTCTATTTCATATATTACTAACATCCTTAGTCTTTGGGCAGAGTCTAAAACTAGGGATGCATTTTGGTCCAGGGTATGTATTTGCAGAAGATGCCGGTACGTCTGATGATTTCCCATCGATTGGCAACTTAATGATTTCTATAATTTTTGAACCATCATCTTCGATCGGAATTGAACTTCGACCTGGGATTTTTCTTGGGACTGAGCAATTTACAGGTATACAGGTAGGTTCACTTTTGATATATAAAATTCCATCGACAAGTTTCACATCAATTATTGGAATGCTGCATCATTTTAATGTAGCAACTAGTGGTCATAATCGGGGTAGTCAATCAGGTTATTTCCCATTCTACGGTACTGGACTTGGGTTTAATGCGAATAACAACTTAAGGTTTGAGCTCAGTTACTTTTTTACTTCAAGAAAAACATATGCAGGGTACGATAAAATAGATTATATCACCGGTGAGAAAACTCATTTTAATAAAAATATTAACGGAATTTTATTTATTGGATTTACCATCGCATTCGAAATAGTATCCTTCAAATAAATCTAAAAATAAGGAGAAATTGATTTGCGAATTCTGAAATATTTTGTTACAGTGTTAATTCTTTGCCTACCACTTTCTGCTCAGGGAGTTAACTTGGGGTTTAGAATAGAGCCAACATTCTTTTTTACTGAAGAATACAAAGGAAAGCAAACTACTTTTTCTCCTTACTCTCTATCCTTTGTAGCCCTTATTGATCCATTCGAGGATTTTAGACTTGAAATGCGTACAGGTTTTTTCCTTGGTGGAGAAGAATTTACGGGATATGATGTTGGAGGTTTTCTGAGATACGAATTATTTAAGTCAAATTTCTACTCTTCGATTGGGTTATTAAATAATGCTAACAGTGAAAGTGGTGGTAACAATAGAGGAACTTATGCTAAGAACATACTCTTTTATGGAATTGGTTTAGGTCTTCAACATGATAATCTTTTTGGAATTGATATAATGTATTTCTGGACAAATGATAATGTTTACGGATATTCCATTATATCAGACTATATTTCCAGTTCACAAAAGGTAGATAAAACGATTAATGGAATGATAAGAATAGGTTTCAACTTCGCTTTCAATATCATTCAATTCTAAACATTTATTGCAAGTATGATTGCTTGAACGAATACAATTATCGATTTAATCCTGTCTTCCTCTTTAAATGAACTAACATTTTATCAAAAATTTTTGTATCTATAGATAATTCTACAATCATTGAATTAGGGAAACAATGAAACGGCAAGCAGAAATTAATTTTAGAGTAAATCTTGATGATGACAAAATGCCTTCACAAATTCAATGGGATGCTACCGATGCTGAAAATCCCGGAACAAAGTATTGTGAAGCGATGTTAATTTCTCTTTGGGATAGTAAAGTTAAAAACACACTAGGTATCGATCTTTGGACAAAGAACATGCTTATAGATGATATGAATATTTTTCTTTATCAAACATTGAAGAAACTTGCCGATACGTATTCAAATGCAACTAATGATCCTGAAACGGCTGATATCATTTATAAGTGTGCATCGGATGTTGCAAATAAATTAAAACTTTTGAACAAATAAGGAGGATTTATGAATAATCATGAAAACGACAAATTCGGATATTTTGCAAGCGGTATTTTACTGGGGGCGGTGATTGGCTCAGTGGTTGCACTTCTATTTGCACCGGATAGCGGTAAACAAACCCGCAGAAAAATTCAGCGTAAGTCCGACCAGTTTATAGACGATGTTGTTGATTATGCAAAACATAGTAGAGACAAAGCAGAAGAAATTGTCGAAGAAGGAAAGAAGCGTGTAGAAGAATTAATTGATGAAACAAAAACTATGTTAAAAAAGAAATAAAAAAATCCCGCCTTGGCGGGATTTTTTTACTAACCTAAATAAGCTTTAAGAGCTTTACTTCGAGATGCATGACGCAA
>CAYLVF010000315.1:0-3691 GCA_964387045.1 uncultured Melioribacter sp.
AGAGCATCTGCCTTTTAAGCAGAGGGTCGGTGGTTCGAGACCACCCGCGCTCACGAAATAAAGCTTCAAAGCATATTGTTTTGAGGCTTTTTTTGTAACTGATATTTTTCTTAGAATTAATAATCAAGATATTTTTGGTGAACACTTTGGTGAACACTTTAGTTTTAGCAAAGATAGTATCATTGATTTTTGTTTGCAACTTTATTCATTATTACTAAATCAAAATGATTATTCGGATTAAAGATTTTTCAAATATTCGATTTCTTCGTTAATTCGTCTTGTATCTTTGGCAAAGCTTGTTTAAGTGCCAGTTCAAAGAACTTAATTCCCTTTGTTCCTTTACGTGCGATGCTTCTAGCAATAATCCATGCTAAAGCTCTATCTTCATCATGTTGAGTTTGTTTCCCACCAAGCCGTCTTTTTGATTTAACCGAGTATCGACCGGTTAATTTTTTCAATCGAACCCATTTTTGAATTTTGTTTATCGGTGGAAAGTGAGGTCGAGTATCTTCATGAACGAATTGTGAATAATTGACACCGGCAAAACATCTAATCACGTAAGATTTACTTAGCTTTATGACCTTTGATCTTATTGATTTGTAAAGATCACCGGTTGCATACTTACCATGTTTTGAAAGAACATCTTTGGTTTCTCGTTCGAGAATTAATCCGATTTTTTCTGTTAATGCTTCAACTTCTCTATAATACTTGTCAAGAATTTCATCTTCTAATTCTTCCATAAACTTTTTGTTGCTCATTAATAAGTCCCTCGATTTCTTATGAATTGTGCTTTAATATCTAGTCGCTCAATTTCATCATCTCCGAATGCTTTTGCTGATAAAGCGTATTCTTGAAAAGATTTACTCAAGGTATCTAATCGTTGAAGAATTTTAGTATCGTTGAATGACCCCGCTCCGACTGTTATTGCCATGTTTTGTAAACTTCTTTCAACAGCAAGGGTTGTATTTCTGACTATTTCTCCCCATCCTTCAGAGTATTCCTTCATTGGTGCAATAATCTCAACACCATCTTCACCCACAACTGCACCACCTTTTTCAAAACCTGGCATTGATGTTTTTTTAATTGAGGCAACCTGTGCCAAACCGAACGCTGTCGCAGTTGCTGCAGCTATGGGGGCAAGTATGGGGCCAACGACCGGAATCGCGACAGTTGATTTATAGGCAGCATTGGCAGATTGGTATGTATCAATAAGTGTTTGAGATGCAGTTAATAAATGATATGCGGTTGTGTGTTTCCCAAATAAGCTCTGTATCATTCCTAAATTTTGACCATATAAATCAAGCTTTCGGTTAGCGTATTCTTCGTCGAGAGCAAATTTCATCTCCTCATAGTTTTCATAAGCTTTAATCTCTTCATTTTTAGCAGCATACCATGCATCAAGCTGGACAAATGGATCATTAGAGAATGAGCGGGTATCACCAAACTTAATATCTTTTAATATTTCGTCCGGCATGTCGTTGAACAAATCTGCCAACTCTTGTTCATGTTCAATCCTTAATTGACGTAACCGCTCATAATGTTCCTCCATTTTGGCAACTCTTTCGTTCAATCTCTCGTTATCGAGTTCAGCTCTTTTCTCTTGTAACGAATATTCAAGAGCAAGTGTATCATGTCCATAATTTTGATATAAGTTTATTTTTTCATTAAGGTGATTTACTTCCGCTTCAAGGAGCTCTTGAGCACCGGCACCCGCAATTGCCAACATCTTCATTTGATGAGCTTGCTCAATTTCCGTCTTTTCGTGGAGCTTCTTAAATACTTCTTGGTTAGCTTTGCCTCTCAACTCAGCTTCACGCTCGTTTAGTTCTTTTATCCTTTTATCAATTTTTTTTCTTTCATCATCATCTCTCGTTGTTACGTATTGATCGTTAAGAATTTTCAAAGCATCAGTTACTTGCTTTATTGAGTCATATTCACTTTTCATTATATTGTCAAGTTGAGTTGTAGCTTGAGAAGCAGCCCCTGTTGCAATACCCAACTCTTCTTTTACTTTTGCAATTTCTTGAAGCGTCTCTTTATATTTTTTAGGGTCTCCGCTTAAGAGAATATCTTCGGTCGGCATCAGCCGTCCATCTGTGCGCATCCTTGTTTCCGTTACCGGTTTAACAAACTCAGCTTCGCCTTCGAGCTTTTCTAATTTTGCTCTCAGTTGATGTTTTTTGAATTCAATTGCAGCTTTAGAAAGTCCCTCATATTCTTTTTTAAGTTTTTCAATTTCTTCTTTATGTTTTTCGGCAGCTTCACTTCCATCATCAAACAAACCCGGTAGTTCTTTCAGTAGAAATGCGACACCCGTTATCGCTAAACCTAAACCCACCGGTCCCATCAAAGAGCTTGACAACCCTTTAATCATTACACTAAATCCACCGCCTCTAATTGTTGCGGAACTTAATCCGTTTGCAAATGGCGATAATCTTCTCATTACTTCACCAAGTGCCGGGTGCACTTCAGTTAATGCAGATGACATTGAATATACTGCACCGCTCATCGCACCGGTTTCTGCAGATGCAAATTTATTTGTTCGTGCAAGTGATTGGGTTTGAATGTTTGTTTCTTTTAAGTCACCTTGCACACGTTTAAGATGTCCACCTACTTCTTGAATCTGCTGTTTCAAATAATTGTATTCTTCGCCACCGATCGCCGCTTGCTCAAACCTTACTTTTAAATCCTTCAGCCGTTCAATCAAATCACCGGTTGTTACGTAAATTCCGTCAAATTCTTCACCAAGATTATAACCGAGAGAAGCCCCTCTATCTTCAACTTGCTTAATCTCTTGAGATGTTTGATTGAGGTTCTTATTTGCATTGATAACGGATGTCGAGACATTCTGGACATTTTTATCAACAACAACAAGGGAACGACCTACTTCCTTGTCGTCAATTACAAGTTTGAGTAAAATTTCTTTTGAATTATCTGCCACGTTTAACTCCTTCTTCTCGTTTGATAATTTCTTTTAAGTGAAAAATTGATTGATACAATTTATTTAGTTCACTCGTTCGGACTTCTATATAACGTTTATAGAGCATCGTCAGCGGAATGTCTTCAAGTAGCTTGTATTTGGTAACATCACCGCTGGCAATAATGGAGTAAATTTCCTCTTTAAAGGTTCTTGTGATGTTAGGTTTATAATTTTTCGGTTCATCTCCATATTTTCTCCTGACAAGCCCATCAAATTCATTTATTGCATCGCTTGATCTTTGGTCGAGTTCTGTAATGATTTCCGTAACTCTCGAAGCTCTTGAATAATTTTTTTGAATGACGAGTTCTCGTTTCCATCCTCATCAAAAAAAAAGAGCTGTAAATATCAACGGTGTCTTCCTCAGAGGCTTTTGCATAATCAAAGTCTTCCGGGACGTGTTGGGAAGAATCAACCGGCGTTAAGATCATTGAAAATAATTTTTGTATTTCATCACATGTAAATTTTACAGTTAGTTCATTGCCGGTCATAACTCTTTCGTGCAGTTTTTCAATTTCCTCAAGTTCACGATTGTTATAATCGTGCTTTAACCGGTATTCAATACCATTGATTTTGTAAACTTTAGTCTCTGACATTGTGTAGCTCCTTGATTAATTAAATGATTAAATAGGAAATTCTTCTTGATTCTTCTCATACCAATTAGGGATTTTTTCATTCGGCTGAGGATAAAGTCCAGCCCGTGGGATGGTATCA
>CAYLVF010000316.1:0-3667 GCA_964387045.1 uncultured Melioribacter sp.
AAACGTTACTCATTAATTCTTCTAAAGATTTTCCTTCAGCTTCTGTGCCTTCAATTGCTTTATTAAGATTTGCAACATAAGCTGCATGGTGTTTACCGTGATGAATTTCCATCGTTCTCGCATCAATATGCGGTTCTAAAGCCACGAATGCGTATGGTAACGCGGGCAATTCGAATTTAGCCATATTATTCTCGCTCCTTACATTTTTGTTTTTGATTGAATTTACATTTGTGAATCCACTAACTTTGTTGAGAGACATTGCCGCAGAGGCAAGTCCAAGTGAGTAAATGAATTTTCTTCTTTCCATTCTCTATTCTCCCGTTTTAAATCAAACACCAAATGACTCACCGCATCCGCAAGTTTTTGCTGCATTCGGGTTATTGAATATAAATCCCTTTCCGTTCAATCCATCGCTGAAATCCAAAATAGTTCCGGTGAGATAGAACAAACTTTTTCCGTCAACAAAAAGTTTGATACCGTTTTTTTCGATTATAGTATCGCCATCTTTCTGTTCACCATCAAAACCGAGTTGGTAAGTTAACCCGGAACAACCACCGCCTTTAACACCAACACGTAAACCAAAATTTGATTCAATTTTATTTTCTTCCATAATTTTTTTTACTTGAGCGGCGGCCTTATCCGTAATTTGGATTTCTTGCATCGTGGTTTGTTCACTCATAATTATTCCTTTTCTTCTGATACTTTTTGAGTTTCTTCTTCAACAATTTGTGGTTTGAAAAAATTCACACGCCAAGAATTGTGATATAATTTCAGTAAATCACCTTTTTCTTCCAGGTATTTGCTAAACTCCTTCATTAATTCTTCTGCTTTAGGATAGGTAATTTTGATATCCTTCTTTTCAAAATATTGTTTGATTGCATACTGTAAATCGCGTGCAAAAATATTTGAGTTGTAAAAAATATGATACTTCTCTTTCATAAAGTTGAAGAAAATCTCTTGATTATTTTTTAATTCATCTAAGTGATTCATTATCTATTCCAAATTTAGTTTAGGATTTCCTGTAGTGTAGTACTTTTAAATAATTCGGTAATTTTATCTTGAACTTTGCTTAAGGGATTTCTTAAACAGCAATTTTCAAATCTTGCACAATCCTCAGTAGTTGGGTTTGAAACCATACAATCTGTTAACTGAACTTTTTCATCGAGTGCAATTATAACATCATTTAAAGATAGATTATCCGGAGAAATATTTAATAAATATCCGCCGAACTTTCCTTGTTTTGAAACAATAATATTTTGTTTAACTAATTTTTGCATCAACTTTGCAAGTAAATCGTAGGGAATATTTTCGTTATCGGAAATTTCCTTTGTACTCACACATTCCATATTTTCATTTTTGGCTATGTATCTTAAAGCTAATATGGAGTATTCAATTGATTTTGCTATCTTTAACATAAATACGACTAAAATTATCGGATATAAACCTAAGAAATATATGCTGAAATGTCAAGAAAATGAGGGATTAGATTCCTAATACAGAAACACAAGAGCGAGCAAATTCGACAACCGGTGTGAAGTAAATACCAAAGACAAGTAACGGAATTAATAATATTAATAAATAAACTAAACTGCCAAAAGATGGAATGATCTCCTCTTGTTCTCGTTCCGATTTTGTTAAATACATATGTTTCAGAACTCTGATATAATAGTAGAGAGAGACAACAGTATTAAGCAATGCAATTATAGCAACAGCTACCATGTTTGCATCGATAAGAGCTATGAAAAGATATAGTTTCGCAATAAAGCCGGCGGTGGGAGGAAGCCCTGTAAGTGACACTAAAAATATTGCTAATGCAACTCCGAGGAAAGGAGCATTAGCACCGAGTCCATCATAATCATCAATATTTTCGGAACCGGTTTTATTCGCAATCAGCATCACGACGTAAAATGCACCAATATTCATCAACATATAAACAAAGAAATAAATAAGTACCGCAATTAATCCTTGATTTGAAAGAACAGCTACACCAAGTAATATATAACCGGCATGAGCAATACTAGAGTAAGCTAACATCCTCTTCAGATTATCCTGCCAAAGAGCAGAAAAATTGCCAAGTGTCATTGTTAGAATTGAAATTGCGACTAATAAAGCCTGCCAATCAAAAACTTCTATTAAAGACCAAAAACCATCTTCACTTACATAAGAAGTAAAACCTGTTTGAATAAATCTAATCAATAACGCGAAGCCTGCTGCTTTACTTGCAACGGATAAATATGCAGTAATCGAAATAGGGGCGCCTTCGTAAACATCGGGTGTCCAGAAATGAAAAGGTGCAGCAGAAATTTTATAACCGATACCAACAAAAACCAATATTGCAGAAAATGAAAGAGTGAAAATGTTTATCTGTGGTCCTTGTATTAACGAATTAATGACGTATAAATTTGTACTGCCTGTAAGTCCGTAAATGATTGAAATACCGAACAACATCAATCCGGATGAAACCGAACCGTAAATAATATATTTAAGTGATGCTTCACTGCTTCGTTCTCTAAGTTTTAAGAATCCGGCTAACACATAAGATGAAAGCGAAAGTAATTCAAGAGATAAATAAATTAAAATAAGATCGGATGCGGAAATCATTACCAGCATACCGAGTATCATTCCGTAAATCAAAACATGAAATTCACCAAGCCGCTCTTTTAACTCTATAATCTCTTTCGATGCAATAGTAAAGAAAACAATTAAAATAGATGTGACAACAACCAACAATTTGAAGTATGAACCGAAAGGATCGATTGTCATCATTCCATATTTCTTAACTGCTGAAAGATGTGGCGTAAACGCAAAATGAGTAACACCGATTTGATCCAATACGAGTATCCCGGTTATTACTAAACCACCAAGCGAGATATATGGTATGAATTTTTTGTTTGTATGAAAAATTAAATCAACAAGAACAATGATCAACAAGAAAATTGATATTGCAAGTTCCGGGTAAATAAACGTTATGGAATTTAGTATTTCGTCTATCATTGTTCGCCCAAATTATAATCCGCTAATTGAAATATTGTTTGCGCCGTTTATCAAAAATTCTACTAAAGTATTGACCGATGAATTCATAATATCCAGCATTGCAGAAGGATAAATTCCCAAGAAAATAATTATAACCGTAAGAGGAATAAACATTATGTATTCACGCGCATCCATATCGGTCAACTTAGACCACTTCTCATTTAATTTACCGAAGAAAATTCTTTGTAAAGTCCACAGCATGTAAGCTGCACCTAAAAGAATTCCAAGCATAGAAATAATTGTAAGCACTCTAATGCTATCAACGCTGAACGCCCCGATAAAAACAAGAGCTTCGGATATAAATCCGCTTAAACTTGGCAATCCTAAAGCGGCAAAGAATGCGACCGTAACAAACCCGGTATATGCCGGCATTTGTGTTGCAAGACCGCCAAAGTCATTAAGTCCTCTTGTATGTGACCGATCATACAAAACACCAACAATCAAAAAGAGCATTGCCGTAATTGTACCGTGATTAAACATTTGGAAAATTGCACCGTTAATACCCGTGCTTGTAAGTGATGCCATTCCTAATAAAACATAACCCATATGTGAGACGGAAGAATAAGCAATAAGCTTCTTAAAATCCTTTTGAGCAAGTGCAACGAGTGCACCGTAAATAATATTTATCATTCCA
>CAYLVF010000317.1:0-3661 GCA_964387045.1 uncultured Melioribacter sp.
AACAACGACGAATTCGGAAAACTTCATGCTGCGATAAGAATTCTTCTGCCGATTATTCCGGCGATTGCAGCAAGCACTCCAATCTTAGACGGTCAATACACAGGTTATCTTGATTCACGACTTGAAGTTTACAGAAAAAATCAAATTAAAATTCCTTCAATTACCGGAAAGATTATACCGGAACAAGTCTTTTCAAAAACTCATTACAATGAGAGGATATTAAATAATATTTTTAAAGACATCTCACCTTACGATAGTGAAGGTATTTTACAGTATGAATGGCTCAATTCACGCGGTGCTATTGCCAGATTCGATAGAAATACAATTGAAATACGAGTTGTAGATATTCAAGAAAATACAAAAGCAGATTTGGCGCTTGTCGGTTTATTCAGCTTGCTTCTAAAAGAACTGATTAATGAAAGAAATGTATCGTTAAAGGAATTACAAAAATTTCACGAAGACGATCTTTCCGGTATTTTTCTGAACACAATTAAATATGCCGAGAATACATTAATAACCAACCTTTCTTATTTAGAAGTATTCGGAATAAGAGAAGAAGTTACTGCAATTGAATTATGGCGGCATATATTCGAAAACCTCGTCTTTGATTCAAGCATTATTAGTAATGAAGAACTTGAGCCGATAAAAACAATTTTACAGAACGGAACTCTCGCAACACGTATAAAACATGCTTTGTGTGATGATCTATCACGTAACAATATTGTTGACGTCTATAAACAATTAAGTTATTCGTTAATATCAAACGAGATGTTTGCGCCGTGATAAAATTAATTTTTACTTGTGAACACGGCGGGAATCAAATTCCAGAAGAATTTAAAGAGCTATTCACTCCATACAAAACTTTACTAAATAGCCATCGCGGTTATGACGTAGGGATATTAGATGTATTCAAAAAGTTTACAAATGAATTTGATTCGGAAAAATTATTTTCGGAAACATCCCGGCTATTAATTGAACTGAACAGATCGCCTCATCACAAAAAATTATTTTCGGAAATTACTAAGCCGCTTAACGAAGAAACCAAACAATATATTATTGACAATTATTACAAATCTTATCGAACTGATGTAGAAACTAAAATTGAAAAGTTCATTAAAAAGAGAAATCGAGTAATTCATATTTCTTTTCATTCATTCACACCGGAATTAAATGGAAAAGTTAGAAATGCAGATATCGGATTGCTATATGATCCGCAATCCGAACAAGAAAAAGAATTTTGTAAAATATGGAAACAAGAGATTATGAAATTGAATAAAGAATTAAAAGTAAGGCTTAATTATCCATATTTAGGAATTGCAGACGGGTTAACATCTTATTTACGAAAAAAGTTCGGTTATAAATTTTACGGTGGAATTGAGATAGAAATAAATCAAAAGCTATTGAAGAATAAATCTGCTCTTAATCAAACAACTCAGTTATTAATTGACTCATTTATGCATGTAGAGATTTGATTAAGCAAATCTTTACGATGTTCCTTTAACTTCCATGTTATAAACGGTACGCGTTGGATATGCGAATTGAATATCCCGTTTTTCAAATTCTGTATAAATCTTCAAATTAATGTCCTGCTGGATGTCCATATACTTCACATACTCGTTTGTTTCAACAAAGAAAACGGTTTCAAAATCTAAACTAAAGTCGCCGTATCTAAAAAAATGTGATCTGTCAAAAGTGGCAATAGGATATTCATCGATAATTTGTTTTATAATTTTAGGTATTTCTTCCAACTGCTCCGGCTTCGTTTGATAAACAACACCAAAGGTAAACACAATTCTTCTTCTGAACATTTGTTTAAAGTTATGTACCCGCGAGTTAGTCAAATTTGAATTCGACAAAATCAAAAGTTCGCCGCTGAGTGATCTTATCTTTGTCGATTTTATTCCTATCTTTTCGATAACACCCGCTTTATCGTCAACTCTAATAAAGTCGCCAAGCTCAAATGGTTTATCAAAGTAAATAACAAAGTAACTGAAGAGATCGCCTAATATAGCTTGGGCTGCCAGTGCTATAGCAATACCGCCGATACCTAATCCGGCGATTACTGTTGATATCTGAAAGCCAAGATTATCAAGTATAAATAGAATGCCGATGATATAAAATGTAAAACTTATAAAAGCAATTAAAGGGCGAAATTTTCTTATCGTATCTTCCTTACCGGTTTCTTCGGCATACTTATTAATAATAAATTCAATTACCGAACGAGCGAATTTTATTATTATCCAAACAGTTATTAAAAGATAGATAACTTTTAAAACTTTGGCTGCGCTGTCGTGAAAAACCAGAAAACCGAAAGCAAAATATAATGCGCCTAAATAAAACAACGGTATTATAAACCGTGATGTAGTCTTAACCAAAAACTTAGATCCGAATACGCCTTCGGTGCCTGTACTTTCAATTCTTTTTATAACTATTTTCTTAAATAATTTGATAACTATCACCGAAATAAAAAGAACCCCTAATGCGTAGAGATAATCAATTATTGAGTTCCCCCAGAGCATATAATTAAGTATGTCTTTCATCTATAACCACTTTTTTCTTTTGAAATAAAAAACGAGTGAAACTCCGACAACGATCATTATCCCCCACACAACGAAGTATGCGTATTTGAAATGAAGCTCAGGCATATTTTCAAAGTTCATACCGTAAACGCCCGCTATAAAAGTTAAGGGAATAAATATTGTTGCAATCAATGTAAGCATTTTCATTACTTCATTCATTCTGTTGCTTACGCTGCTTAGGTAAATATCCACCATAATTGTAATTGATTCTCTTTGTGTTTCCAAAGCTTCGTTAACTTGAATTATGTGGTCCAGCGAATCTTTGAAGTAAATCAAATTATTACTTGTAATAAATTCTGATTCCTGTCGTATAATCCCGGCAATAGCTTCTCGAAGAGGTCGAGTTGCATGTTTAATTTTATATGCTTCTTTTTTGAGAGATTGAATTCTCTTTAAATCTTCCTGTGTAGGATTTTCAAGAAGCATTTCCTGTTCTTCTTCGATTCGTTCACTAAGTTCTTCGAGCACAAGAAAATATCTGTCTATCTCGTAATCGATTATAACATAGAAAAGATAGTCAGCTTTTGATTTCCGAAAAACATTTTTTCCTGCTTCTATCCGTTGGT
The DNA here is from genome assembly GCA_964387045.1 of uncultured Melioribacter sp. Classification (GTDB taxonomy): domain Bacteria; phylum Bacteroidota; class Ignavibacteria; order Ignavibacteriales; family Melioribacteraceae; genus SURF-28. Next base: position 3,146 of record CAYLVF010000317.1, read on the forward strand.
AAATTGAAGAGAAATCTTCTTTTGAATCATCGCGAAAGGTAAATAAAAATTTTGAGGTGAAAAGTATAGATAGTTGATCATAAGTAATATCCTGCTTCTCCTCCCAGGTAATTTTTTTCATCACAAGAAATATATCATCATCGTAGTATTCAACTTTGGGCTGTTGGTTTGTATTAACCGTATCTTCAAGAATTAAGGAATGGATTTTAAATATTTCTCCAAACTTTATAAGGAATTCAACATCGCTTAACCCGTTGATATCAATCCACCTTACTTTATCGTCGTTAATATTCGCTAACTTTTGCAATTCCTCAATCGATTCAATCTTTCTAACCGTAAACTCGCTTTCATTATATTCAGTTAAAGTAATGATAGTTTTTTCAATTTTACTTTCCCCAACATATATCAAAGTTCCCGGTGGTTTACCGATTTTACTTTTTAACTGCTGCTTCTTTTTGCTTGAGATTTTATTTTTTGTTTTCTTCATTTTTTGCTTCATGGTTACTATTTAAAAAT
>CAYLVF010000318.1:0-2795 GCA_964387045.1 uncultured Melioribacter sp.
CTATACCGAAACCTTTTCCTTCTAAAACATTTTGATAGATTAGTGTATGTAAATCAGTGAACCCCTGTGTAAATTCAACTTCTTCATTATCTATTAGAATTGAACGATAAGTTCTTTGATTTGCATCAAGAGCTGATTTTGGCAAATCATTTCCATCTATAGAAAGGAACCATTTAACATTTGCATTGGGGAGTTCGATAAATCCCCCCATTTTATCATCTTGATTAATATGAACTTCTGAATGAATAGGTTTACCGAAGAACCACATTAATAAATCGAAGAAGTGAATACCGATATTAGTCGCAACTCCACCCGATTTTCTTACATCCCCTTTCCAAGAGAAGTTGTACCAATTGCCACGTGAGGTTATGTAGGTCAAACTAATTTCTTTTTTCTTCTCGCTTTTATCGGCATCAATTTTATTTTTCAATTCAATTAATGCAGGATGAACTCTTAGTTGAAGAACGGTATAAATTTTTTGTTGAAATTCACTTTGAAGATTTTCAAGTATATCTAAATTCCAAGGATTAAGAACGAGAGGTTTTTCACAGATTACATCTGCACCCAATCGTAATCCGAGTCTGATATGTGCATCATGAAGATGATTAGGTGAACAAATCGAAAGATAATCTAATTTATTATTTGGGTCTTCACGGCGTAATTTTTCAAGATGCCGGTCGAAGCGTTCGAACTCGGTGAAGAAGCTTGTCTCCGGGAAAAATTGATCGAGAATGCCAACCGAATCGTGCGGATCAACAGCAGCGATTAAGTTATTGCCGGTTTCTTTAATAGCTTTTAAATGTCGAGGTGCTATGTAACCGGCAATGCCGGTGAGTGCGAAGTTTTTCATGTATGGATTAACGAATTTAGCGAATTTGTGGATTAATGGATTTTACGAATTTAGCGAATCCGTCGGTGGACGGACAGGTTAGCGGATTTAACGTCCCGCTAGAAAAAAGCAGGATGTTGCAAAAGACGCTCCAGATTAATGGATTTGCGTCCCGCTAAAAGGCAGCGGGATGTCGCAGAATTCGCTCCAGATTTATTAAGCATCGAAGAGTTTGTCACTTTTGATGCCATGTTTGATGAATGCGTTGCGGGTGTCGACAACTAATTTTGAATTTTGAATTAGGAATTCATAATCATAATCATCGTGGTCTGTTGATAACAAAATCAAATCATATTTAGTAAGATTCTCTTTAGTTAACTCCACCGAGTTCATATCATAATTATATTTACGTGTAGCAGGAAGTTTAGGAACATAAGGATCGTTGTAATCAACTTCGGCACCTTTGGATCGAAGTATTTCGATTAATTTCAGCGACGGTGATTCACGCATATCATCAATATTCTTTTTATAAGCCGCACCAAGTAATAAAATTTTTGATCCTTTTAATGACTTACCGTGATCATTAAGAATATCCATCGTGCGGGTAACAACATAGTAAGGTTGATAAGTATTAATCTCACCGGCGAGTTCAATGAACTTTGTATTGATTTCATATTCACGAGCTTTCCAGGTAAGATAAAAAGGATCGATTGGAATACAATGTCCGCCCAATCCCGGACCGGGATAAAACGGATGATAGCCGAACGGTTTAGTCGATGCTGCGTTTATAACTTCCCAGATATCAATATCCATTCGATGAAAAACCATTTTAAGTTCGTTTACCAAAGCAATATTTACCGAGCGATAGATATTTTCCAATAGTTTAGTAGCCTCCGCAGCTCTAGGCGAACTTACAGCAACGGTTTGATCAAGAACAGCATCGTACAAGGCTTTAGAGACTTCAAGGCAATCGGGTGTAACGCCACCAATTACTTTGGGAATAGTTTTGGTAGTGTAATTGGGATTGTTCGGATCTTCTCGTTCGGGTGAAAAGGCGAGGAAGAAATCTTTGCCGACGGTAAAACGTGAAACGTCAGACGTGAGACGTGAAACCGAAGGGGCGGATTCGAACAATGGCAATAATATCTCTTCGGTAGTACCTGGGTATGTCGTGGATTCGAGTGTCACTAATTGTCCGGGTCTTAAATACTTCTGAATTGTTTCCGCAGTATCCACTATATAAGACATATCGGGCTCGCGATGTTCATCAAGCGGTGTAGGTACACAAATAATAATTGCATCTGCTTCACTAAGTCTTGAGAATTCCGATGTTACATCGAATCTACCGGTATCAACGGCTTTTTGAATTCTGTTACCGTTTATATGTTTAATATAGCTTTTACCGGCTTTTAGTACCGGAATTTTTTTTTGATCAATATCAAAACCGACAACTTTAAAGCCGCTTTCAATGAATTCGAGTCCTAGCGGTAAACCTACATAACCAAGACCGATAATGCCAACTACAGCTGACTTATCATTAATTTTTTTGAGAAGAATGTTTTTGTTGTGCATTGAGTAAATACCTAATTAATATGATGGATTGAGGGTGTTTTCAAGGATAAAGGACAAAGGACAATGGATAAAGGATAAAGTTCAAAGGCCCGTCTTCGTCCGTTAGCTAACGGACTTCGACGAGGCAGGCAAAAGTTTTTTCAAGGACAAAGGATAAAGTTTAAGGGACAAAGGGAAAAGTTAAAAGACGAAGGTTGAGTTCAAAAACCTTTTCTTGTTTTGCTGGCTATTTTCCCCAGTATTCTTTTTAATTCTTCGGATTCATTTAATAATTCTTCAAGTATAGGCTGATTATCAATTTTAGCTTCTTTAATAACCTTTAACCAGTAATTTGATTCACGCATTTCTTTCAATGCTATTCGTACTTTATTACTAAAATCAGTTTTTGAAGGAG
>CAYLVF010000318.1:2805-3658 GCA_964387045.1 uncultured Melioribacter sp.
CACCTTGAGCCTCTCTATCCCGTCAAATAGTATTTTAATCTATTTTTTATGTATCTTTTTCCGTAAGATGTTTTAAGATACTTTTCACGATGTAAAGCATCGTTTTTGTTTAAGCATGCTTCACAATAAACTACCTTTAAGGGCTTTCGATATTTAGTAGATTCGACTTTTCCTTTATTATGTTCAGTAATTCTATCCTTTAGGTCCTGAGTAAAGCCAACATAGAAGTTTCCATCAACTGAACTTCTTAAAACATATGTATAATAAAATCTCATTGTATTTGACGGGACAGGTTAGCACCGCTAGAAGTTGCTGATTTTATTAGCTGATACTTTATGATTTTAGATTCTTCGGAATTTTTTATCGTTCGAAGATAGACGATTACATCAACAGCGAATTTTAACAATCTATCAGACAATTCATTTTTCATAAATTGTTAATTCTACCTTTTGCCTTTATCCTTTGAACTTTATCATTGGGTTTGGATACAGCTTCGCCAAGTGAGTCCCATTATTGCAAAAGGACAAACAACTTGGTTACAATTAATTTAATTATCTATAAAACTACAAGTATAAATTTAGCATAAAATGTCGCATTTTGCATTAAACATAATGCACACATTGATCTAAATCATTAGAGATTTTTTCTTCTTGGAATATGTAAAAGAATTCCTCAGCCCTATGAAAGGAATTCTTCGATTGAATCAACGACATAATTAATTTGTTCACCCGAGAGTTCAGGGTAAATAGGAAGAGCAACCGAAGTATCGGCACAAAACTCAGAAACCGGGAAATCGTTTTTATTATGCCCAAGATAATTAAAACATTCCTGTAAATGGAAAGGAATAGGATAA
>CAYLVF010000319.1:0-3656 GCA_964387045.1 uncultured Melioribacter sp.
TGTTACTGCATCAAGAACATATTTTAAATCAATAGTTGGGTCAATGGATTTTAATTCTTTAGCATCTTCTTCACTTCTTATCGGTTTAGGAAAAACGGGTCCTTTCCCTTCGTGCATTTCTAAGGTCATTCCCATTGCTTCGGGGATAACCAATATATCCGAAAAAAGAATTGCAGCATCTACACCGATTAAATCAATAGGTTGAATAGTAACTTCGGCTGCAAGTTCGGGAGTTTTACACATTGTTAGAAAATCTGCTTTATCTCTAACTGCTCTATATTCAGGCAAATATCTACCCGCTTGGCGCATCATCCAAATCGGAGTTCGTTCAATAGGTTGTCTTTTACAAGCTCTTAAGAATAAATCGTTTTTAAGATTAGTCAAAAATCCTCCGTAATAAATAAGTATAAATAAATCACACTTTAGAATAATATTTTATAATAGAATCGATCAAATCATCCATTGTGAAAGTAGAAGGGGAGATGTCGATTTTTAATCCGGCTCTTTCAATTTCCGAAGCTGTTGTAGGTCCGATTGCCGCAATTTTTACTTTCTTAAAAAATTTGTTCGGTTTATTTATATCCATAATTTTTAAGAAATTTTTAAATGTTGAAGGACTTGTGAATATTATTAAGTCTACCTTTTTCCCTTCAAGCTGCTTTTTACCTTTTACAATTTCATCCTCATCAGGCATAGCCGCATCATATATAGGGATTTGAACAACATCAGCTTTTTGTTCAAGCAGACCCATCTTCAATTCAGTTCTGGCAATTGCAGAAGAAGGGATGAAAAATTTCTTTTCAACAATTTCTTTATCGGAAAAATATTTTAACAAACCTTCGGCGGAATAATCATCGGGAACTATGTCGACTTTGATTCCGTACTCTTCACATTTATCGGCAGTTTTTCTTCCAACACAAACAACTTGTAAACGTTTCGGTATTTCTCGTTTTGTTTCGCGCAATCTTTTGATAGAATATTCAACAGCATTCTCAGAAGTAAATACGATGTAATCAAACTCTTTCAATTTCTCTGCATAAGTATCGAAATGATTAAAAACGTTTATCGGCACAATTTTAATAGTAGGAAAAGCAATAACATTTGCCCCGAGTGATTCAAGCTTTTTCATTGGTTCAACAGCTTGTTCACCTGGGCGGGTTAATACTATTGTTTTGTTTTTCAATCCGCCGTTCATTTTATTGCCTCGCAGTTTTATAAATATCTTTTAATATTTCATCAGCTCCGGTTTTCAGTAAATTATTTGCAAGTTTCTTTCCGAGATTAATAGGTTCATCTTTTTTACCGCGTAGTTTCTGTCTAAATATTAATGTTCCGTCAATTGAACCAACCAAGGCGTCAAGATATAATCCGTTTGATTTAACTTCACCTAAAGCACCGATCGGAACTTGACAACCGCCTTCAAGCTGCTTTAACAAAGCTCGTTCGGCAAAAACTGCTTGTGCAGTTTCCGTATGATGAACAGACTGTACAATCTCATCAGCAAATTTATTATCCGAATTAATTTCAATTCCCAAAGCGCCTTGCCCAACAGCAGGAAGCATAATTTCAGTAGGAATAATTGAAGAAATATATTTGGATAACTTTAATCTTTCTACACCTGCACGGGCTAAAATGATTCCGTCCCAATCCGAATTAAGAAACTTTTCAATTCTTGTCGGGACATTGCCGCGCAGCTCAACTATGTTTAAGTCGGGACGTAAATGCTTAAGCTGTGATCTTCTTCTTAAAGAACCGGTAGCAACTGTTCCGTAATCAGGTAAATCAAAAATTGTTGTTTTCTTTTTTCTTGCAATTAAAACATCTTCAACATTATGGCGTTTCGTTACTGCAGCCAATTTTAATCCGTCGGGAATTTCAGTCTGTAAATCTTTTAAACTGTGCACGGCAATATCAATTCTTTTATTGAGCAAATGAACTTCGAGTTCTTTTGTGAACAATCCTTTGTCACCTATTTTAGAAAGTGCAACATCAAGAATTTTATCGCCTTTGGTTTTTATTAAAATAATTTCTACTTGGATGCTCTTATGCTTCTTTTCAATTTCGCGTTTAATAAAATTAGACTGCCAAAGAGCCAAATCACTTCCTCGTGAACCGATAATTAATTTATATTTCTTCAAACTTTTCCCCGTCAATTTCATTATTGAAATGCGTGCCGTTGTTTCTTCCGTGTTCAAGATTAAACAATTCTTTAAGAATTAATGCATGTATAACCGCTTCTTGAGTATGAGTGCCGGATTCTGCAAGTTCGCGCAACTTTATTGTTGGGTTATGCAGAATTCTTCCAATCATTCTGCGTGTCATATCTTCCAGCTTTTCGAAATCTTCTTTTGAAATCTTGTGTTTGATTTTATTCAGTTCATCGCTTCTAATTTCATCAAAAAATTCTCGTACGGTTTTAATTGTCGGAACAACATCAAGCGCATTGTACCAGCTGAATAAGTTTGTCATTTCTTCAAGAATAATAGATTCCACTTTCGGAATTTCCGATTTACGTTTACGCATATTTTGATCGACAATTATTTTAAGCGAATCTATATCGTGATAAAATACATTCGGCAATTCACTTACTTTGTTGTCAATATCTCTCGGTATTGCAATATCCATAATAACGCATGTGTTTCCTTTTCGTTTCTTCATCATTGATTTAATATCATCAAGAGTAAGTATCAAATCCGTTGAGCTAGTAGCACTGATTATTATATCAAAATTATGCAGATGGTCTTTCAATTGAGTGAATGGAATAATTTCACCGTGAACTTTGTTTGCAAGCAGTTCCGCTTTTTCCAAAGTACGGTTTGCAATTGAAATTTTGCCGATACCTTTATCATGCAGATGAATAGCTGCAAGCTCGCCGGTTTCGCCGGCACCTATTACAAGCGCACTCTTTTTATCGAGGTTAGAATAAATTTTTTCAACAACTTGAACTGCCGCATAACTTACGGTTACTGCTCCTTCACCGATTAACGTCTCTTTAATTGCACGCTTGCCAACACGGACGGCAGAATCAAAAACACGTTTAATAATTGACCCGGAAAAATGCATATCTTCGGATTTTTGAAATGCATCTTTGAGTTGACCTAAAATTTGACTGTCGCCGATTATTAATGAGTCAATTCCCGAAGCAACCGAAAAGATATGTTTAACCGCAGCACATGAGAAATATTTGGTAAAGTGTTCCGGCTTAATTTCCTTAACAGGTTTGTGGTTTATAATAAATTCTTCTAACTCTTTATGATGTAATAAACTTTTCTTTGGTGTACCGAAAATCTCGGTACGGTTACAAGTTGATAGAATAAACCCGTCATCGAAGAGATCTTTTTTCAGTTTCGGAATTAAATCAACAATTTCATCCTGACTTAAGTGGAGTGCTTCTCTCAGGTCAATCGGTGCCGTTTTATGATTTATTGAAATGCCTACTAAGTTCATAGACTTACTTAAAACCTATTAATAAAATGAATGAAAACTGTCGGCAAAAATTATTGTGAATACTATCGAAAGTAACATTACCAAGTAACCGATTAAAGCAACATTAACAACAATTTTACCATTCCAATTAGCCATGTATTTAGCCGCAACCAAGAATCCGAAGATCAACCAAACGATTCCTGTTGTTATTAACTTCGGGTCTGAATAAC
>CAYLVF010000320.1:0-3640 GCA_964387045.1 uncultured Melioribacter sp.
ATCCGTTAATATTTTTTCCTTAGTTCTCTGCTTTCACCGGTTGGTATTATTTCTCGCGATCCTCGCTTAAGTTCTCTTTCTCCGCGGACTGTTTGATAAGCCCAATCAAATACCATCATATTACCTTGAATACTTTTTATTCTGACTTTTGCATAGTGGTCATCGGCTGTCCAAATTACATACGTATGTCCAGGAATCGCTTCAACGTATTTTACATTTTCACCTTCATACAAAGGAACCCAACCATAAATAGGAGCTTCTGTTATATCATAAATATCATATGTAGCACCCATATCTTGAATATCTGTTTCTTCCCAAACATTTATGTAGTAAGTACCATAATAATTTTCAAAGAAGAAATCCGTATCCCATGAATCGAAAGGAAGAACTTTATAAGCAGAAAAATCATATCCGGCTTTATTCGGTGAAGTTAAGTAATCGAATACTGATCTGTTGAATCCTTCCGGACGGGGAGTATCTTTAACATAATCGTAACTCAGTTCACTCTCGTTCCCGTCGAAATCATATGCTGCAACTGCATAAAAATAAGTTACTCCGTTAACAGCTTCATAATCAATAAAGTAATTATTAGCTGTACTTCCTATTAAAGTATATCTTCCTTCATAAGTGTAATTATAATAGACATTATAACCGGCAACATCACTTTCGCGGTTATGATCCCACTGAATCTCGACCCAATTATCACCGGTTATAGTTACAACGTTTGTAGGCGGTGAAGGCGGAGTATTATCATAAAAATATTCTGCGTCGCAAGAAGTTAAGAATAAACTTATTGGAATTATCATAAAAGCGGTTAATCTTACTAATATTTTTTTCATGGCTTCCTCCTTTTTAGTAGTATTAAGGCAAAGAGAATGCCAATGCGAATTTATTATAAAAACGAGAAGATTATTCAAAAATTTTGTGGAACGGTTCTTAGGAGTGTATAATAGATGTCCACCCATGTATACATGAGTGGACAGTGAGATTATATTTTAATAAACTCTCCCTCGTAAAACATTTGACCTCTATTTATAACGGCAACTGATTTACCTGTCAGGAGTCTTTTATCAAACGGAGAATTTTTTGATTTTGACTTGAATTTAGAAACATCTACAGTCCAAACCAGATTGGGATCAAAAATTGTTAGATTAGCTTTTTTACCAACCTCAATTGAAGGAATTTCCAGACCGAGGATTTTTCGCGGATTAATAGCAAACTTTTCGATTAGTTGTTCGAGTGTCACATGTTTTTTATGATATAGTTCTGTTAATGCAATTCCTACTTCTGTCTCCAAACCAACTACACCATCCGGTGCGTAAATAAATTCCATCTCCTTTTCTTCAATTGAATGCGGTGCATGATCGCTAGCAATACAATCAATCGTGCCGTCTTTCAATCCGGCAACAACTGCATCAACATCTTTTTGTGAACGAAGCGGAGGATTCATTTTATAATTTGTATCATAAGATTTAAGTGAATCTTCCGTTAGTGTAAAATGATGCGGTGTTGCTTCTGCCGTAATATTAAGTCCTCGTTTTTTTGCCTGTCGAACAAGTTCAACGGATTTTTCGGAAGATATATGAGAAATGTGAACTCTCCCCCCGCAGTATTCAGCCATGATAATATCCCTCATAACAATTAAATCTTCAGATACTGTTGGTTTTGGAGGTAAACCTAGTTGGGTTGAAATTTCACTTTCGTTAATTACTCCATCAGTAAAGGAAGGATCTTCGCAATGTTCAATAACCGGTATATTATACATTTGACAATATTCAAGAACATTCTCAAGAATTGATGCGGTTCTAATCGGTGCACCGTCATCAGTAACAGCAACAATTCCGGCTTCTACCATTTCCGCAATTGGTGCAAGCGATTCACCGGCTCGCTTTAATGTTGCTGCACCAATGATACTGACATCGACTAAATGATTCTTTGCTCTTTCTTTAACGAGATTAACAACTTCCGCCGAATCGATATCCGGAGAAGTATTAGGCATACACGCAACTCCGGTAAATCCACCTGCTGCTGCGCTATTGCTTCCGGATATTACGGTTTCCTCATCTTCTCTACCGGGTTCACGGAAATGAACATGCATATCAAAAAATCCCGGCACACAAATTTTACCATCAAATTCAATAACCTTAGCATCTTTTAATTCTTTAGAATTGGTTTTTCCTAAACTTGTAATCATTCCGTCTTCAATAAGAACATCCATCTTTTCATTTAATTTTAATGATGGGTCAATAACTTGTAAGTCTTTCAATAAAATTTTCATTTCTTTCCTTCCGAATTTAGAATTAGTTCTTTGTTCCTAATAAATAAAGTACAGCCATTCTGATAGCCACACCGTTGGTGACTTGCTCAAGAATAATTTGATATGGACCATCAGCAACTTCGGATGATATCTCGACGCCGCGATTGATCGGACCCGGATGAAGAATTACAATATCTCTATTAAATTTTTCGAGCCGTTCAGCAGTGATACCAAAGTAATTATGATATTCGCGCAAACTCGGGATCGTGCTGCCGGCTTTACGTTCTAGTTGAATTCTTAATACATTTAATACATCATTATTTGCAATCGCTTCATCAATATTATGAATAACTTTTACTCCCAGCGATTCTATTCCTTTAGGGATCATTGTTTTAGGACCGCATAATGATACTTCCGCACCCATAGATTTTAATCCATGAATATTAGAAAGTGCTACTCGACTGTGGGAAATATCTCCAACTATACAGACTTTTAATCCTTCGATTTTTCCAAGTCGTTCTCTGATTGAATACATATCTAATAATGCTTGTGTCGGATGCTCATGCCTGCCGTCTCCGGCATTAATAATATTTGCATTTGATATTCTTGTTAAGAATTGCGGTACACCGGCGGATTCGTGCCTAACAACTATCATGTCGACTTTCATTGCTTCGATATTTTTTACAGTATCTTTAAAAGTCTCTCCTTTACTCGTACTGCTTCCGGATGTAGCAAAATTTATTGTATCGGCTGAAAGTCTCTTTTGTGCAAGCTCAAATGAAATTCTAGTACGAGTTGAGCTTTCATAAAAGAGATTTACGATTGTCTTGCCTTGAAGTGTTGGTACTTTTTTGATAGGTCTTTCTAGGACTTCACGGAAAGTTGTAGCTGTATCAAGTATTAACTGAATATCTTCTCTCGGTACACCATGTAATCCTAATAAATGTCTGCTTGATAATGGCATTGTTATTCTCTCTTTAAGCTTCTTTAGAAATATCAATTAAATAGACGGCATCTTCGCCATCGGATTCTTTTAATTTTACTTTTACTTCTTCGTTAATGGATGTAGGAATATTCTTGCCGACAAAATCAGCTCTTATCGGAAGTTCACGGTGTCCGCGATCAACTAATACACAGAATTGAATTGTATTCGGTCTGCCCAAATCCATTAATGCATCAAGAGCTGCTCTTGCTGTTCTTCCGGTATATAAAACATCGTCAATTAAAACGATATCTTTTTCGGAAACATCGAAAGTTATATTGGTGGTTGAGACTTCGGGTTGTTTGAGTCTCATTCTAAAATCATCACGGTATAGGGTTACATCCAAAACACCGAGGTCAACATCACTTCCATCAATCTCTTTAATTTTTTCGTGAATTCTT
>CAYLVF010000321.1:0-3632 GCA_964387045.1 uncultured Melioribacter sp.
TGAGAGTTCCATACATGTCAAAACTAAAGAGAGAATTTGGTGTTCCTACATATGTATTTCCTTCTTTATCTAATACCATGTTGCTAACATCAACAGCTTCATTTGTAAAATACTTCCACTTTAGTGTGCCGTCGCTATTTAATGCATACATATTTCCATTATCCGAACCGAAGTAAATTGTTCCATCCCATCCGACAGCAGGGGCACAATCATTAGCTCGAAAATCATCAGTTTCAAATCTCCACAGTTGGTCTCCATTTGTATCTGTCGCATAAAAATAGTTTTCATGAAAATTATTAACTCCAAATGTTCCGAAATAAAGCTGCCCTTCACTTCCAATGACCGGACCTTCAACCATTCCAAAAGGATAAGATTTTTTCCATTTTACTTCAGGCACCTTGGGACCAATATATTCAGAACGTCCGGTTCCCTGCACATCTCCCCTTGCAACAGGCCAGGGTGAGTCTGCTAATGAATACCAAGGTATCTTTTCCTGCGTTTGGGAAAAACTTGTTATTATAAACGAAAAAAGAAAAGCGGCTAATAATACCTTTTTCATAAAACTACTCCAGTATTTATGGGGCATACAGTGTTAACTGCAAGCCCCTTTTTTCTGAATTACTTAACTAATAAGAGTTTTTTTGAATCAGTGTATTTACCCGCAGTTATTCTATAGATGTATATTCCGCTCGGTAAATTTTCTGCGTTGAAATTTGTACTGTAAATACCTGCTGATTTAATCTCATTTACCAATTCTGCTACTTCTTCACCCAATGTGTTATATACTTTTAAAGTTACATGTTCATCATCCGGTATTGAATAAGCAATTGTTGTGGTTGGATTGAAGGGATTAGGATAGTTCTGATTCAAATAATAAGTCAATGGTTGATTCCCGATTTTATTTAAAACACCTCCAACTATTTGAATACTTGGTGAAGGATCAGATTCTCGATTACCGTTAATAGTTTTGACATAATATCTTATATTCTCCCCGGCTTCCGAAATTACTGTATTTTGATCTGTATAACTGGTTGTGTTTTTTGAAAGTGTAGCAATTTTTTGATATGATCCAATTGCCTCTCTACGATAAACGGCATACCCTGTTCTATAATTTTCAGAAATAGAATGATCCCAAACGAGTTGAGGATTACTCTGAAATTGATTCTTATTTGGTATATCAAAATTTGATGGCGGTAATGGTTCAAGTTCAGTCTCAATTAAATTGATTCCTTGTTTATCCCAAATTCTTACATCAACTGGTTGGACTGTTGAATTAGAATAATAAAGTTTATCGGTAAGATCATCATAATCAAAGTATAGATCAGGGCTAACCCCGGTACCACCCCAAACAGCTTCCGGCAAATGAGATGTTCTATAATCAACCGTCATTGTTGCTTTTGGATAATAAATCCCGCCTACAATTTCATAAACTGTTATTTGATATTTGCCAAGTCCTAAAAAGGGAGTCAAACCATCATCACTAAAACACAAATCAAACGCTATCCATTGACTGGAAAGTTGACCAGGGATAACAGTTCTAGTGCTCAACCCTCCTGAATAAGAATTAGTCAAATCGTGCTTGTCGTAGTCGTTTGGATCTACATCCCAGCATTGAGGACTAATCAGTTGTGCTTGAATCTGAATAGTTGATTGATGTTGATAATTCATAATGGAAAAAACTAATTCTCCCACTGTAAAAAGTTCATCATCATCTGATTTTACTTCAAATACCCCCCCCCCATGAAAGTATTAATAGTAATAATACTAAGTACTTTTTCATTCTGTACCTCCTTAATTATTAATATTGTAATTGTCTGTCCCAGGTCAATTACAAGATGCAGCAAAAATTAATTATAGTCAAGTTAATTCCTTTAGTTTGCTTTATTTTTAAGAATTGTTTTTCGGACTTATTATTTGATTTATTTTTATACACTAAATATCCTATTAACTTTCTCTCGTCTCCGTATTGAATTCTATCGTTTTATAATGAAATCCCCGGGATTTTAGAAACCTTCGAGGTAAAAGTTTGGTGTTTAAGTTCTTTTTCCTCGAAGGTTGCTAAAATGGCTAGCAACGTTGAAGGTCAAAAGCTAGTGACTCGCCAGAGTTCGGCGAAGTCTGACGACCTTCAATGTTTTCAAGGATTGAATGTAGCCGCAGATTTTACGTCTGCGGTGATAACCTCCCAAAAGACTTTAATAAATTTTAAAAAATGATTGATAACGAGTTATTTATTCACGCAAACAAATGTCTGTGGTTACAATTGTAATTTAACGGTAGTAACTAATCCACTGATCGATTGTCATTTTGAGGAAGTTGATAGAGATTGGTTTTGCTATATAATCGTTAAGACCGGCAGCAAGACATTTCTCGCGGTCTTTCATGCTTGAATGTGCGGTAACTGCAATTACCGGAATTTTCTTCGCTTCGCTTTCCAACTGCCGAATTTTTTGAGTAGCGGTTAATCCGTCCATACCCGGCATCTCGATATCCATTAAAACAACATCATATCTTCCCGTTGCGGTTGCTTTAACAGCTTCTTCACCTGATGAGACTGCATCAACTTCATAACCAACGCTTTTAAGAAGTTTTACTTCAACGTTCTGGCTTATCGGGTTATCTTCAACTAAAAGAATTCGTTTTTTATTGCTTTCAACATAGGTTGTAATATTATCCATTGCTTTTTTAAATTCTTTTTTTTCATCAATTTCTTCAACCGGCACCCCATCAAAACCGTTTTCTCTTTCGCCGGTAGCAATTTTATTGTAATCAAGTTTTTGTTCAATTACTTTTGGTCTAGTTCCTAGTTGCACGGTAAATTCAAAAGTAGTACCGGTGCCAATTTCGCTTTTAACATTTATATCACCGCCCATAAGATTTGAGAACTCTTTACAGATAACGAGTCCCAATCCTGTTCCTTGTTTATTTGAGCGAAGACTATGAACTTGAGAAAATGGTCGGAATAACATTTTAAGACTGTCTTTAGAAATACCTGGGCCTGTATCCCTCACGGTTGTTTTAAGAGTCACAATATCATCTTTATGTTCATCCATCTCGATTAAAATATCAATTTGACCACGTTCTGTATATTTAACGGCATTTGCTAAAAGGTTCAGAAGAATTTGACGGAAACGGGTCGCATCTCCAAACAATGTATGCGGAATAGTTTCATCGTACTCTTCAACTACTTTGATGTTTTTATCTTTTGCAGTTTGGCTGATAATTGAAACCGCTTTATCCATCTCTTTTTTAACACTGAACTCCATTTCATCGAGTTCCATTTTACCGGCTTCAATTTTTGAGAGATCGAGAATATTATTAATGGTATCCAGTAATGCATGAGCGGATAATCTTCCGCTTCTGGCGAAGGTGGTTAATTCTTCTTTGTCTTCATATAAATTATTCTCAATGAGATCAAGGTAGCCGAGAATTGAATTCATAGGTGTTCGGATTTCATGACTCATGTTTGCTAGAAAACGTGTTTTAAAGTTGCTCTCTTCTATTGCTTTTGTCGCGGCTTGATCAGCTTTTATTTTCTCCATCTTCAAAGCATCAAGTGCTTTTTGCCTTTCATATTCAGCTTGAACTTGTTGAGTTATATCCTGCAGACTCCCTTCGAGATAAAGTGGATT
>CAYLVF010000322.1:0-3626 GCA_964387045.1 uncultured Melioribacter sp.
AACCGGTTGATGAAGAAGAACCTGAAAGCAATTTAGAAAAAATTAAAAAGTTGAGACATAAACCCGATGAAATTGAAGCCGGGTTTACTCCCGGTAAAATTGATTTAAATGAAGCAGAATCCGCAGAAACAAAAATCCGTATTCTTCAAAAAGATGAACCGGAAGGAATTATTGAAGAAGAATCAAAAGTGGAAGACCCGTATGTAGTTAAGGAAGATAAAACCAAAACTGAAAAAGAAAAAGACGAAGAAGACAGCGATCCGGTAATTGATAAAATGGAAGAAGCGAAACTTCCGGAACAATGGGAAGAAGAGATTAATTATGATCCACCCAAATTAAGTCATCTTGAAGCCCCGAAAGAAACAGAAATTCAAATATCCGAAGAAGAATTAAAACACAACGCCGAGCTGCTAAAAGAAAAATTATCCTTGTTTGATATTGCAATTGAAGATATCTCGGTAACCCCGGGACCCGTTGTAACATTATATGAAATTGTTCCCGCTCCCGGTGTTAAAATAAGCAGAATTGTAAGCTTAGAACACGACATTGCTTTAGCACTTGCCGCACGAGGAATAAGAATTATCGCACCGATACCCGGTAAAAGTGCTATCGGTGTTGAAATTCCGAATGCTAAAGCCCGTTCGGTTATTGCAAAATTAAAAGAAAGTAAAGCCGAACTTCCGCTTGCGTTGGGTAAAACAATTTCGGGTGATGTATATATTACCGATTTAGCAACAATGCCGCACTTACTTATTGCCGGTTCAACCGGTTCGGGTAAAAGTGTCGGTATCAATATGATCTTATCAAGTTTAATTTATGCAAAACATCCTTCCGAAATAAAGTTTGTTATTATTGATCCGAAAAAAATTGAACTCTCTTTTTACAAAAGACTTAACCGGCATTTCTTAGCTGTTTCACCTGATATAGAAGAAGAAATAATAACCAATCCGCAAAACGCTTTACTTGTTCTGAAAGCCGTAGAATTCGAAATGGAAAAACGATACGACAAACTTGCAAAGATAGGAGTTCGGAATATTGTTGATTATAATGCTCGGGTCGCAGATCCAAAGCGAAAGCCAAAAGATTCTGATTCAATGAAGCATTACAAAATGCCGTATATAATTGTTGTGATTGACGAGTTAGCAGATTTAATGATGACATCAGGCAAAGAAGTTGAAGAACCAATTGCAAGACTTGCACAGCTTGCAAGAGCAGTTGGCATTCATCTAATAGTTGCAACACAAAGACCATCGGTTAATGTTATTACGGGTGTAATCAAAGCAAACTTCAGTGCACGTATCGCATATCAAGTTGCAACTAAAATTGATTCAAGAACGATACTCGATATGAACGGTGCGGAACAATTGCTCGGCAGAGGTGATATGCTCTTTTTACCCGGCGGTATGCCGAAACCGATTCGTATTCAAAATGCTTTTATTACTTCAGATGAAATTGAAGAGATAACAAAATTTATTTACGTGCAGGACGGATACAGCAAAAGATTTATGCTGCCTTCAATGTTTGAAAAGAAAAGTAAATCGAATTCAAATTTTATTACAGATCTGGATGATATGTTTGACGAAGCTGCTCGCTTAATTGTACGTCATCAGCAAGGTTCGGTATCATTGCTTCAGCGAAGATTAAAATTAGGATATGCAAGAGCCTCAAGAATTGTAGATCAACTTGAACAAGCCGGTGTTGTCGGTCCTTCCGAAGGGAGTAAAGCTCGTGAAGTATTAGTCGAAAACGAAGAACAATTAGAAATGATTTTGAGGTCATTATGATAATTTCAATAAAAATATTTGTGCTCAGTCTATTCGTCCTATTTTTTTATCAAGCTGATAATAGTCGTTCGATTCTTTATGAAGTTCAGGAAAAGTATAATAACGTAAATAACTTCACTTCAAATTTCGTACAGATGACGGCAAACGGCGGTGTGAATACCGGTAAGTTTACTTACAAATCGGATGACAAATTCAGAATTGAAACAAAATCAAGAACGATTGTCGGAGACGGTAAATCCACATGGACTTTCACGCCAAAGAATAACCAGGTTGTTATAAGTCCGGCTGATGATAATACAAATTCATTTTCTATTAGGGATTATCTTTATGAATATCCGAAACAATGTACCGTTAGTACTTACGAAAATGAAGACGGAACTTATACTTTGATTTTAAAACCAAAAACTTCTGAACTCGATTTCAAGGAAGTACGGTTAATTGTGAATTCACAAAAACTTATTAATCAAATTGAGCTGACCGATTTGATGAACAATATTTATAATGTTACTCTCGAGAATACAAGGATCAATCAAAATATAGATGACAAACTTTTTATTTTTGAAATTCCCGAAGGAACACGAGTAATTGACCTCCGTTAAATCCGGTTTACATACAATAAAAAAAGTTACCGGTTATATTATACCTTTTCTGCTGACCAGCTTTTTTCTATACTTTGCTTTTAAGGATGTTGATATAAGTGAGGCTTTTCATCTTATATCTCAAATATCCATTCCTTTCTTAATTATTTTTTTAATTGTATTTGCTCTTTCTCATTACCTACGTGCAGTTAGATGGAAAGTAATGGCAAGCTCTGTCAAAGAGGATCTCTCTATAACAAACTCACTCGGTGCAACAATGATTGGTTACGGAGTTAATTGTGTCGTCCCGCGTCTTGGTGAGTTGTATAGAGGACTTTTTCTTGCAAGATGGGAAGGAATCTCAAGAACATCTATGTTAGGCACAATAGTAGTCGAAAGAATAATAGATATTATTGCACTCGGAATTGCAGTGTTGATTAGTGTTTTGGTTTATTCGGGTGATCTGTATACTGAAATAAGCTGGCTCGGATCGGCATTGGTTTTTGGTACTCTTGGAATTGTAGCCTTAATCGTCATCCTTTATTTTACGGTTAAGTTGAAGGAAAAATTCTATGATGTAATTGTAAAATTTATCGGAAAAATTTCAATTACCGCAGGCGAAAAGACCGCAAATGCTTTCCATACACTTACCGAAGGATTTGCGGCTTTACGGACACCTCAAAGTTATATTTATACTTTTTTACTCTCTATTTTTATAATGCTTGCCTATGGTTATGCATCTTATATCGCATTTTATATGCTTCATATGAATGAGATACAATCAACAACATTTTCAATGGCTTGGATATTAATGACCATAAGTGCATTTGGAATTGTAATCCCAACTCCGGGTGGTACAGGGTCCTACCATGCAATAAATATTTTTGTCCTTACACAACTATTCGGGTTTAATCAAGAGGTAAGTGCTGCTTATGCGATATTGACTCATTTAATTTCATACTTTGTGTTTATTCTCTCTACAATCTTTTTTCTATACTATATAAATTTGCGTCAAGTAAGAAAAGGTGGTAAGAAAGAAACATTTTTAAGCGTTCTCACAAATTCAAAGGATAACTGATGAAAAAGAAATTAATTACTTTAATATTTTTGCTTACTGCGCTTACAACTTATTCACAAGTTGATTTCATGACAGGAATGGGAATCTCTTTTCAATCAACACCATCGCTAAAAGACTACATTAATAACATTGCTCCAAGCGGAGAGGGAATGGCTGATTATTCAAGTGCAGTGACTTTTTGCTTTG